>JAOPWF010000600.1 GCA_025965815.1 Mycobacterium sp. | reverse complement strand
CGGCACACGCTCAACATGAACCTGGGTGGCATCGACACGCTGATCCTGCTGACCAGCTCCTGGTCAGTCGCCCTTGCTGTGCAGGCCCTCAAGCGTGACCTCATCGACCGGGTGCCCCGATACCTGCTCGGGGGAGTGCTCACAGGCCTGATGTTCGTGGTGTCCAAGTCGATCGAGTACTTCGAGAAGTTCGCCGCAGGCATCAGGCCGGCCACCAACGACTTCTACATGTGGTACTTCACGCTGACTGGGATCCATCTACTACATGTCCTGTTTGGCACCAGCTTGCTGACCTATGTGTGGATCCGCTCCCGGCGCGGCGCGTACAGCAGCTCGAATCGGGTGGTGCCGGAATGCGTGGCCTCGTACTGGCACCTGGTCGACTTGTTGTGGATCGTGCTGTTCCCCCTGCTCTATCTGATGAAGGCAGTCTGATGTCGGTGTTTCGCGAGCGGGTCACCATGGTGTGGCTGGGCCTGATGGCGGCGACCTGCGTGACGACGAGGGGGCTGTCCAAAGATCTGTTCAGCCCCACCGTCGCGGTGGTCGGGATCTTCCTGATCGCCGCGCTGAAGGTCAGGTACGTGATGCTCGACTTCATGGAGCTACGCGACGCACCGATCCCCGTGCGGGTCGCCTTCGAGGTATGGCCCGCGGCGGTGGCGGCAATGATCCTGGGCTTCTGGTTCGTCACCCCGGCCATCGGGTGAGCGGCGGTAGCCGCTCGGCCGGGGAAACGAAAGCCGCTCTCTCGCAGGACTATTGACGTTGCGTGCCGTCCGGTGTCGATTCGCCGGTACCCGCGCAATGGGCGGCCTGGCCGACGTAGGTGTTGCCGACGTCGTCGACGAAGACGAAGCTGGTGGTGCACTGCCGGAGGCACCTGGGCTTCCGGCGGCCGGGTTTGCATCACCGGCGGCGTGGCCGGCGTACGCGCGAGGCAACGCGAAACTGGGACCGGCTCTCTGATAACCCAGAGGTCGCAGGTTCGAATCTTATCCCCGCTACTAAAGAAAGTGGCTCTGACCAGGCCAAACGGCCGCCAGCATCAGCTGGCGGCCGGTTCGTTTTGTGAACGCTTGTGAACGAGCGACTGCTGGCGTCGATGATTCGTAGGCCGTAAGAGTGGGCCGTTAGGCGTGTGATCGCTGGGTCATCGTCCCTTGTGGTCGCGGTATCGCTGTTCCACCGCAACCAGCATCGACACAAGTGCTGCTCCGGCCTCGCCGCGCGCATCCGTGCCCGGCGTACTTATGTCGTATGATGATGACGTGACTACGACACAGCCTGAGCTTGAGGCCCTGCTTGCTCGGGTGAATGACGCCACCAAACTGTTGCAGCGATCCGCAACCGTGCCGAGCGCGGTGGCACAGCTCATCGACAGTTTCGAGGCGACGCTGGGCGCGGCGACGCCGCTGCGGCTGGAGGCCGACCCGTATCTGACAACGACGTTGTGGGCCGCAGCGTTTCGTGCGGAGAAAGCGCTTCGTCACGACGACGGTGAACAACAGCGGCGCGATGTTCGCGTTGCACTTGAGCAGTTCCGTCATGCATTGCGCGACATTGTGGAGAGCCGTCCATACGACGATGGTGCGCCGGTCCGCGATGTCCTGATCAAAACCGCTGACGCCGTGGGTGTTCCGCAGAAGACTTTGGCCGAATTACTCGGCATTTCGGTTCGCCAATTGCAGCGCTGGCTCGCTCCCGGTGGTGCCGAGCCAGCCGCGGATGACGCCGCTCGGATTCGAGCGGTTGGCAATGTCGTGAATCAGTTGCGTCACTCGTTCACCGGTCCGGGTGTTATGGCCTGGTTCGACCGGGAGCATCCAGTGCTGAAGAGTCGCCCGATCGAGTTACTCGACGACCCCCTCTGCTATCCGGAGCTTTTCGGCGCGGCTACTGCGGTGCGTGCCACGACCGGATGAAATTCACGGCATTTCGACACGCCGCCTATGACTCACCATGGTGGGCGTTTCCCAGCTCCCGATCGGGTCGATTCAACCGCGCCACGCAGGACACGGTTCAGTACTTGTGTCTTCACCCACTGGGCCCGGCAGCCGAGATGCTTCGGCACAATGTCGGCCCAAGCGGGGATCCCGACGAGGTGATCTTGAACCTCTGGACAGCGGTGATTGATGTCAGTGACGTCACGCGAGTCGATTTCGACGAGTGCGCCACCTACGGCTGCACGCCGGACGAACTAGTCGGCGACGACTACGCCCCTACACAGGCGCTTGCCGATGAACTGCGAGCCAGCGGCGCGAGCGCGATGGTGGTGCCGTCAGCCGCACTGCCCGGGACGCAAAATTTGATCCTGTTCGGCGCACGCGTCCTGCATCCGTTCCTCTGGCAACCGCTTGCGCCCGAAGAGATTCCGACAGGACATCTGACTGACGGCGCGCGTATTGCCGCAGAGACGGCCGGCCACGTCCGCTGGTTCGGAACTGATCACAGCGCGCTTGGGCAGTGGAAAAAGACGGGCAATTATTACCTTTTCGATGATCCCTTCGCGACGCGGTGGTGAGCTGACGCACAAGCGCGAATGCCGCTGACTCGTCAGCCCCCGCGCACGCGACGAAGCGCTGCCCGCGCCAGGGCCGCTGCGGCGGGGCTGATGCGGCGTCGTTGTCGTTGTAGCAGTCGAGGGTCGCCTCGGCGATCAAGCCACCCAGCGTCGCGCAATTCGATCGACCCATCCGGTCAGCTTTCCATCCCCAGGGACCAGGCCTTCGCAACGGCTATCGGGTGGTCGCGCGCCAGCCGCTTAGCACGTCCTCGACACGCTCGCGTACCTGGCGTCGAGCCGTTTCCCGGTCGACGCCCGACATCAAGAACTCGTCGTAGCCGGTGTCGACGTGCCGTACTGACGCCGCAACGGCGAGCCGGACGGCGTCGGGATCAAGGACCCGCCCGGCCGCGCGACGTCCGATCCGGCCGCTGCCGCGCGTCGCCGCATGACGCGCGATCGCCTCGGCCCGGCCGACGGGGCAGCCCGGGAACAGCGTACGGATCGAGGCGGCAAGCTCGGCCGCCAAGCGCACGTCCTCGTCGGCTCGTCTCGCTTGGTCCCGCTCCCTGCGGCGAGCCCGCACCTCGGCGTCGGAGAGGCACTCGCTTTCGGCACGCTCGATCGCCTCGGCCTCGGCCAGGATGCCCTGGCGCTCATAGCGCTGGCGCGATCGGCTCCACCGCACAACCACCGCAGAGAGCCGGCTGGCCTTCTTCGCGCGCCGGGTCAGCGCCGCATCACCGGAAGGCAGGAAGATGAGATGCCCGAGGTCGGAGCAGTCCAGGCACAGCGGGCCGGCGTCCTGCATGAACAGGAGGTCGCCGGTGTCACCACACGACGTGCACGTCCAATCTTTGACCGGCGCGATCACGACGAGATCCGGCGGTCGGCTCTGCCGCTCGACCGCGCGCTGAGACAGGTCCGGAGACACCCAGTGCGTCCGGTAAGCGCGCTCGATGGCGGCATCCCCGCTGACGCTGAACCGTAGCTGGCTGCGGTCGCGGGTGTGGGCGACGTAATCGGTCTCCGACGGGTTGAGCCCCCGGTCGCGCGCCCAGCGCCGAAACGCCGCCATCGCCACCGTGACCTTGCTCAGGTTGGCCTGCACGACGCCCTCGAGCGACTCGACCCTGCCCTGCCGCCACCTGTCGAGGTGCGACGGCGCCAGCCAGCCCAGGCCGAGCAGCACGTCGACCGCACTGACGAACCGCTGTTCGGCGAGCGCCGCCTCGGCTGCTCGCGTGACTCGCTGCTCGAGATTCTGCCGTGTCATAGCCCGACTGAGCGTATCCCGTGGACAAGGAGGCCCGACCGGCAATCTCGCCAGACTTGGCGCCATGACAGATCCCGCTATTGGTGCACCATCCTTTCCGTGCGGCCGACACACCGTCGTCGTCGGCAGCTGAGTGGCCTGGCCGCCGTCGCCGCGTCGTCCGGTCAACAGGTCAGCGGTTTGCTGATCGTGTTGTCGTGGCGGTGGATATTCCTTGTCAACGCGCCGAGTCGGCGACCTCGAGGATAGTTGTGCCGGCTTGAGTGAGACCAAAATTACGAAATCCATAGGGTGCCAGATCATCTGCGAAATATGCCAGCAGTACTGAGACCAGACGCCCACAGCCGAGGGTGCTCATTCATCAGAGGAAAACAGAGGACCTGACCGGTAACCGTTCGTATTCGATCCTATGGAATTCGTTCATCGGCCGCGGCCGAGCTTCAGCGTCGATGTCGGCAGCGCCCAGAGACTTGGAGTGTGGTCGTGAGTGGCGAGCATCTGAACGCGAATGCGTACCGTCAGACGGCGGACGCCTTTGGCTCGGGATCAAGCAACGCTCGCGTCAAGGATCGAGGAATACGCGATCTGGCACGTGACTGGCTCGCATCCGATGGGCGTAGGCCCGGGCGCACGCTGTCGGCCATCTCGGACGCTTGTAGCTGACTGTAGCACTTCTTGCTACAATGGAGCGATGGCCAAGATTATCGCGCAGCGTGAGCTGCGCAATGAGAACGCGAAGGTGATTGAAGCAGTAACGGCGGGTGAAACCTTCGTAGTCACCCGTAACGGTGAACCGGTGGCCGAGGTCCGCCCGATTCGAGCCGGTCGCCGCACGTTCATCTCCCGCGACGAAGTCGCGGCGCTGGCGGCAACCGGCGTGCGCATCGACCATCATCAGTTCCGCGCCGACCTCGACCGGCTAATCGACCAAGGACTGTGAAGTGACGTCTGGTCTTCTCGATACGTCCGTGGTCGTCGACTGGCACGACCCGGCCGTGATCGCCGCGCTGCCCGATCAGATGGCGATATCGGCGATCAGCGCGGCTGAACTGGCGGCCGGACCACACCTTGCCACCAACCCGATGGAAGCCGCGAAGCGGCAGGCTCGGCTGCAGGAAGTTGAGTCAACACTGGAACCGATCCAATTCGACGCAGCCACAGCGCGGAGCTACGGACTTGTCGTTGCCGCCGTAGTCGGCGAAGGAAGGACGCCGCGGAGCCGATTCGCAGACCTGCTGATCGCCGCGACCGCACACGCCAATCACCTCGATCTGTACACTCGAAACGGCGATGACTTCACCGGACTCGAGAAACTCGTCCGCGTCATCGACATCTGATAAGAGCAGCCCCGTTCAATAGGCCAACCGCCGCAACATCCGTCTCGGATCTCGAATCCTGCAGCGCACCAAACGAACCGGGCGACCAGGTGCCGCCGAGGGAGGGGCTAGGTCCTGCATCGACGAAATCCGACGGGTTTACCGGGTACAGCAGCGCACGCGGACCGGATCACCGTGGACCATCCCGACATTACTTCGAAACTGCCGCGGCTGACGCACAACTGGCTGTCGAGATGTTTACCCAAGAACTGCTCGGCTAGCAGTTGCCGGGCGGTGTGTTGGGAACGGATTTGGGAACAGAAGCGGCGGTCGGCGTCTGTGGTTCGCACGCCGATTCCAACGTTGATGGACGCTGCTATCGCCGTGTCACCTCCCCCCTTCGCAGCAGGATAAGTCCGGCCGAGGCGCTTCTCATATTCGTGGCGGTTCCTCGTCCGGGCCGACTCAGGCAGCGTAATGCGGACGGAATCGTTCGCCCAGTCACTTGAAACAACCACGAGCCAAGTTGGTCACACCTGAGGGAGGTGCGGATGTTTCATCTGGGTTGGTTCATAGGCAGTGGTTTCAGCGTGCAAACCTGGGCGCTGGATCCGTGGGCGGGCGACACTGGGCACGATTGGATGAAGGGCGACCTGTTCGTCGACCTGGCCGCGTCGCTGGAACGCGCCCGCTTTGACTACCTGTTGGTCGAGGACACGAGCATGGTCGAGGACGCCTACGGCCGCTCTACGGAGACCACGCTCAAGTACGGGCTGCTGGCGCCGAAGTGCGATCCCGTCCCGCTGGTCCCGCTGCTGACGCAGCGCACGAAGCACATCGGCATCGCCGTCACGCTATCGACGAGTTTCTACCACCCGTTCATGGCGGCTCGGACGATGACCACCCTCGACCACCTGACCGATGGGCGGGTCGGGCTGAACGTGGTCACCGGGAGCTCGACGCGCGCGGCGCAGCAGTACGGCTACGACGCGCTGATGCTGCACAGCGAGCGGTACGAGATGGCCAGGGAGTGGATGGAAGCCGTTGGTGCGCTGTGGGACTCATGGGAGGAGGGCGCTGTCCTCGTGGACGAGGAGACCCCCCGCGCTACGCCGATCACACCAAGGTGCACACCGTCGACTTCGAGGGGAAGTACTTCCGGACCCGCGGCCCGCTCAACACCATCCCCGGCCCGCAGCGCCGACCGGTCATCGTGCAGGCGGGTGCTTCGCCGGCCGGGCATGATCTCGCCGCAAAGTACGCGGAGTCGATGCTCGCGCACGGCACCAGCGTCGTGCAGATGAAGGCGTTCCGGCACGACATGCACCGCCGAATGAAGGAGTACGGACGCGACCCGAGCACGCTGAAGATCCTCTTCCTCATCGACCCGATCCTCGGCGACACCGACCGCGTCCCGCGGGCCCGCGAGGAGGACATGCAGGCCGCGCGTTGGAGCGATCACGCGATCGAGAAGGCCCTGTGGGGCCTAAGCTACAGCTCTGGCGGCGACTTCGACTTCTCCACGTTCGACCTCGACAAGGAGGTTCCGGACGTGTGGGGCAACGGCGAGACGAGCACGCTGCGCACCTTCATCGAAGGTTCCCGCGGCAAGACGCTGCGCGAGGCCATCGCCAGCGTCGACACCCATGCCGGCCTGGCCTTCGTCGGCTCGCCGGACACCGTGGCGGCGAAGATGGGCGAGGCGATGGAGGAGGTGGGAGGCGACGGCTTCCTGCTGTCCTCGCGGTACCACCGGCATTGCGCTGGGATTGCCTGGCTGGGGTGCGCGACGACGGCCGGAAAGATAGCCGCGTGTCGACGGAGGGACGGTGGCCGACTCATGCAAACTCGGTGGCTCCGGCTCCCTCAGCGCGGTGCACGCGCTCAGGCAGGCCTGAACCCAGCCTCACTTCGTCGAGGTTGTGAACGGATTCGTTAATGGAACGCGGCGCAACTGCCGAGATGGCGTGGTTCGCGGAGCAACGGCCGCGCCGGGCGATTGGTCGTGAACTGCAGGTTTGAGACCCGCGAGGCGAAGCGATACGGGGACCGGTTAGCTCATAACCCGGAGGTCGGAGGTTCGAATCCTGTCCCCGCTACCTGTCAGCCCGCCGAAACGAATAGCGCTTGAGCTGCCCACGAGGCCCCTTGGAATCAGCCGAGTGACCCAACGGGCGGCGGCGGTGCAACTGGAGCTGCTGGGCCGGGAGGTGTCAAAGGTGCCGACGGCAGATGTGGTGACGGGGCCGCACCTGCCGAAGGGGGCGACGACGGTGCAAGTGGACCTGCAGGCGCGGAAAGCGGCAGGGGCGCCGGCGGCGTCTGCGGTGACGCTACAGGCGGCGGCCCCGGCACATCCGAGGCCCAACTCGCCTGGAGTTGACTCGCGACGAAAGCCGCTCCCTGGTCAACCATGCCGGTCTCTACATACTGGTTGTGCGCGGAAAAGCTCCTCCCGTCAGAAGAGCAAACCAGGTCGTTGTCTACACACAGGTCGATGGTCTTGGCCACATACTGTGGGCCGATGGCGATCGGCGGGTCATTGATCGCGTGCATGAAGCGCGTCGACGGTTTTCCGAAGAGGGCAACCGCTGCGATGTGGTTGGCCACGTCAGGGGGCATCGGCGCAGGCACGTCCAAAGCAGAAACCCCGTCGGGCACAACGTTCGCGGTGACGAAGCCTATGACCGCCGCGCCTTGGGAAAATCCGCCGAGCACCATCTTGGTGTGAGGGCAGTTCGCCGCGGTGGCAAGGACATGTGCGCGCGTGTCCGTAATTCCATCGACGGCGGTGGGGAAATCGGTGGTGGCAGGGTAGTCGACCGCGTACACCCCGACCGACTTCGCGCCGACTTGCGAGCGCAGCGTGTCGACGAACGCCTGTCCCGTGGGGCCCACACCAGGCAGTTCGGTGGTGCCGCGGGCAAATACCACCTCGGCGTCGGGGCACGCCGCCGCGTGCGCGGCGGGCATCGGTGCACTCTGGATCGCCCAAGTCGCCGCTGTCGCAGCGCCGATCAAACTAGCGATGCGGCGTGGCCTCACGGACCAATGCTGACACATCGCGACGCCGAGCGCGCCTTAAGCGTACGGACGAACGCAGGGTTGCGGCGGGCCGCACTCGGCGGCGCTTGTCACAAGTGGATGCGACTACCGGTGATTCGGTGGGGGAGGGATGGGTACGCGTAACTGCCCTAAATCAGTGCGATGGGCTGCAACCGGTGGGACACGTGAAGCCCGTTGACCTGCGCTTTTGAAACACTGCGTTCAGCGAGAAACTCTCGGTACGTGGCTCATAACCCAGCGGTCGCAGTTCGAGTCCTGTCCCCGCTACCAGCGGAAACGGCCCTCGGAGACTTCTCCGGGGCCGTTTTCATGCCGCTCGTGAACGGATTCTGGGTGGAGACGGGAACTCAAGGTCAACGAAGACCCTCTTCGCCCAGAGGCTTGCTCAAACCCGCTTCTCCAGCTCCGGCGAGGCGCGGAGATGCGTCTTCTAGTCTTCCTTGCGAATCAACCGCCACAGCGCTTCGCGATCGGGCGCCAGCAGCTCGGCGATGCGCGGGTGGTTCACGTCCGCCACGACGATCTCGCCGACCTCCTGGTAGACGTCGCTGAAGATGCCGTGGGACTTCATCTTCTCGGTCTGATAAAGGTTGTCCTCCGTCGGCGTGACGTAGTACACCGCATCGGCTTTAAATCGGTGCACCAGCCAGAGGTGAATCAAGGTCATCAGGCGCTTCTGACGTAGCGTCTCGGCGAAGGTGTTCTGGTCGCGCACCGTCAGGATGCTGCGGCCGTGCCGGTCTTTGATGGGATCGACGATCACGTTGGCGAGCTTGTCCTCGCCGTCGGCCCGTTCGCCATAAATGCCGAGCTCGAGCAGCTCCCCGCCCGCGCGCAGCGGCCGTAGCTGTACGCGGAGCTTCTCGCCGAGCTGGTAGTGCTCGCTCCACATCGCCAGCCATTCCTCCAGCAGCTTGCGCGGCACCTCGGTCTGCACGAGATGCTGGTGCTGGGTGGAGCCCTTGCCCATGGCCTTCGTGGTTGCCGTGCGCCCCGACGAGGCGGCCAGTGCGGCGTCGCTGCGCGGACCGCCCACCAGGGTTTGTGGGGTGCGGTAGGGCGACTCGACCAGGCGCATCTTGCGCTGCAGCCGCGCCAACGACAGCATGCCGTCCTGCTTGAGGGCGGTGGCGAACTCCTCGGCGGCGACACCGTCGATCTGGTGTCCGCCATAGGTCATGAAGTTGAAGACGAAGCCCATCTTGCCGAGCTCGTCGGGGAAGGCCCGCATCTCCTCGTCGCTCATGCCGGTGGTGTCCCAGTTGAACGAAGGGGAGAGGTTGTAGGCCAGCATCTTGTCGGGAAACTCCGCGTGGACCGCCTCGGCGAACTGCCGGGCGTCGGCGAGATCGGCGGTCTTCGTCTCCATCCAGAGGATGTCGGCGAACGGCGCCGCGGCGAGGGACTTGGCGATCGCATAGGGGATGCCGCCGCGGAGCTGGTAATAACCTTCGGGGGTTTTCGCCAGCTCGCAGTCCCATCCGGCGTCGGCGCCCAACTCCTTCGCCTTTTCCCGGGCCGCATACAGTGACGCACGCTCGGCGAACCGCCGCCAGTCCGCCGCGCTCATATCGGGGGGTTCGCCCTCGCCCTCGCGGAATTCCAGCAGCTTCGCCACGGCCTCGCCGTAGGTCTGCAACCCGGCGTCTTCCTCCCAGGCTTCGATGAAGCGCGACTCGACCTCATCGAAGAGAGCGTCAATCGATTGCTCCCCGTCCTGCTGCCAAGCCGCGGCCGCCTCGGAGACCAGGTCCAGGATGCCCCGGCGCTCCAGCCAGGCAGTTGCGGCGGCGTACTCGCCGTCCGGCAGAGAGTAGAGGAGATGACCATTCAGCTCCTTGATCCCACGGTCGTAGAAGCGACGCATCATTGCCAGGAAACAGGCTTTGTACGAGGGAATCTGAAGGTTGGTGACACCGAGGAGGAACGGCTGATCACGCTCGTCGGCGCGGCTGTCGATCAGGTTGGCCGCCTCGGCATCCGTGCGCGCGACGAGGATGCCGGGCACCTTCATCACGTCGAGCTGGAAGCGGGCGGCGTTGAGGCGCTTGATCTGTTCGTCCGACGGTACGAGAACCTTGCCGCCCTGATGGCCGCACTTCTTCGTGCCGGGGCGCTGATCCTCGATGTGGTATCCCGGCACACCCACCTCTACAAAGCGGCGGATCAGGTTGCGCACATGCGGATCGCCACCGTGGCCGGTATCGGCGTCGGCGATGATGAACGGCCGGAAGTCGTGAGCCGGGGTCGCGGCGCGTTGCGCTTCTGTCATGCGCAGGCGCAGGTACTGCTGATTGCGGTCGGCGGTGAGAAGGGCGCGCACTAATCCGGCGGCCTCGTCCGGCACCTGGCTCAGCGGGTAGCTGGCGAGATCGGGTCCCGGATCCTCGCTGATGGAGCCCTTAGCCGAAGTCGCCCAACCACCCAGATAGATTCCCTCGATCCCCATCCGCTTCATCGTCACTGCCTGCCCCGGCGAGTAGGGACCGAATGTAGTGATGCTCTTGCGTTCGGCGAAGAGCTCGCGCAGGCGATCGTAGAAAGCCGCTGCCGCCTCTCGCGCCACGATGTAGTCGGCGGGGATCGTGCCGCGCTGCTCGACGACTTGGCGCGCCGTGTAGAGGCGAACGATCCCGTCAAAGCGCGGACCGTCGAAGTATCGCCGCGTCGCGGCGACGTCCCGCTCGAAGGGTGTGTGGGCCGCTATTTCGGCTTCGATGGTGGCCATGGGTAATCGCTCCTCGTTGAGCCGGGGTTCCCGCTGATGATGAGAGTGTATGGCTGTTGTGGCCCATGGGCTTTCAAATTGGCTCCTCGTAGCTGAGAGAGTCACCGCCCCGGTGGATTGTGAAGACAATAAAGCGCTCGACCGGTTCCCAGGGTTGGCGCGACGCCGACCCGCGGCGTAAGTGGCCGGCCCAATAGGAAAGCCGAATTCCATAGACGCCTCGTGGTGCGCTGTTGCTGATGCTCGCGACGTCTGATCCTGGGTAGTTGTGCCGCAACGATGCGTCGTCGTTCCGTATCACAGCCGAATCCCTTCGACTACTTGCAGATTGAAATTGTGCCGAGAATCTTGTGGACGCGGGTTGTAACGTTGTGCACAACCGCGGGTCTACTCATAGAGTCCAAACAGCTGGTCACGATGTTTCCGGGCTGACTCGAGGTTGGGGGGTAGGTATTGAGTCACATGACCGTTAATCGACGGACTGCCGAAGTGAGGCCGGCAGGGCCACCGCGGGTGGTTGACCACATTGCTGAACACCTTTCGGCAATCGGGATCGGGCACATCAGCGGCGTGGATGGCGCCAGATTTGAAGCTATTTACGGCGCCCCATATTTTTGTCCTGAGATCACCTCGGATCGCCGAATACCGCCACCAACACGGCTGCCGGTCACCCCGGCCTGGATGAGATGAGGCCCGAGATGAACAGGCCCACGGTCAGCCTGATCGACGTTTCCACCTATCTGCCCGAAACCCGGGTCCCCGCGGAGTACTACGCCGAGTGGGCAGGCGCGGACGATCTGCGCGAGAACCCGATGTTCCGACCACCCGAATATCGCCACCATGCCGCGTTTGAGGAATCGAACGTCGACATGATCGAGCGGGCGACGGCAGGGCTGGTGGACCGGCATGGGCCAGATCTGCTCGCCGATATCGATGTGCTGCTGACGCATTCCCAGATGCCCGATCTGCCCTTGGTCGGCGCCGGGGGCGAGGTGGCCAATCGGCTGGCCATGTACCCCGAGTACGTCATCGATGTCCACAACGGTGGGTGCGCTGCGTTTCTGTTGATGATGAAGCTGGCTCGCCAGCTGTTGGCGTCCGGCGCCGGGCGCACCGCGCTGATCGCGTGCGCACAGAATGCTGCGGGCAAGATTTTCGAACAGGATCAGGTTCGCAAGCTGGCGCAATCCTCGGTGCCCGGTGACGGTGCAGCGGTGGGTCTGCTGAGTCTGTCGGAGAAGTCACCGATTCTAGATATCGAATGCCAGTACTACGGTGAGTACGCCGGCGACATGACCCTGACCGCTGACCCGCCGCGGCTGTGGTGGCAAGCGGGCACCGGCGAGGGGTATGTCGGCTTCAACGAGGCCAAGATCATGAAGGTGATGTCCAGGGGCAACCGGATGGTTCCCAGAGTGGCGCGTGTCGTCTGCGACCGCATCGGGGTCAAGTCCAAGGACCTCGATCTGCTGGTGACCAATCAGCCCAACCGGGTGTTTTTGCGCAACTGGAGCGAGGCCCTCGAAGTGCCGCCCGAGCGGCACCGAGACACGTTCCACGAGTGCGGGAACCTGTTCGCCGTCGGCATTCCGGTCAACTTCGACGCCGCGATCAATGACAGCCAAGTCAAGCCCAACGACACCGTCATGATGGCCGGGTTCGCCCACGCCGGCGACTTCGCCGCCGCCGCAGCCATCCGATGGGGCGGCCGACCGTGATGACCTGCTAGTGGAGGCGCCGTCTAAGTGGGCGATTGCGCGGATGGGCGCTTTCTTGTCCGTGGAAAGGGGGTTGCGATGACAACGCCAACAGAGAACTCGGCCGAAGTCGAGGCCGTGACTCGGGAGCTCATCGACCTGATTCGGGCTGAAGTGGGAATTGTCGATCTCACGGCCGATTCGAATCTCCTGGATAGGGGGCTGGATTCACTCAAGGTGATGTCGCTCGTCTTCAAGATTGAGGCGCGCTATGACATCGCCCTAGAAGACGATGACGCGGAGGATCCCCGGACTATTGGCGATCTAGCAGAATTGGTGGTCCGCCGCACTCAGGAGCGATCGTGAGAGGCGCTCCCGCGATCCGTCCCAAGCACCAGACGCTCAATGAAATGCTCGCCGTGGCCGCACAGAGCCACGCGAGCCTGCTCTTTGTGAACCGGAAAGAAGAAGACCAGGAAGTCCCGATGGCTCGCGTACGGGAGCACGCGCTGTCAATCGCTGCGGATCTGACCGGTCGCGGGGTGCGGAAGGGCGATCGCGTGGCGCTCGTGCTGCCGACCTCCCCGCAGTTTGTGGAGTGTCTCTTCGGCGTGCTGTGCGCGGGCGCTATCCCCGTCCCGCTGTATCCGCCCGTCCGGCTCGGCAGACTCGAGGAGTATCACCGGAGGACCGCGGCCATGCTGGCGGCGGTGGATGCGGCCTTGGTGGTGACCGACGAACGCATCCGCCGGTTCCTCGGGGTCGCCGTTCAGATCGCAGCGCCTCGCCTCGGTTGTGTGACCGCGTCCAGCCTGGGCGGCATGAAGTCGGGCGAGATAGAAGTCGCTGCCGACGACGTGGCATTGATCCAATTCTCGTCAGGAACGACGAACGATCCCAAGCCCGTGGCCCTCACCCATGCGAATCTGCTGTCGAACCTCGCCGCGATCAAGCCCTACGTCACCACCGACACAGATGAGGGACCGCCGGACGTTGGCGTCACGTGGCTGCCGCTCTACCACGACATGGGATTGATCGGGAATCTGCTCTCCGCGTTCTACGTTCCAGGTCCACTCGTCCTGATTCCGCCTGAGTTGTTCGTCGCGATACCGGCTGCGTGGCTTCGCGCCATCTCACGCCACCGCGGCACGGTATCGGCGGCGCCTAATTTCGCCTTCGGTTTGTGCCTCAAACGCATCCGCGACGACGAACTCGAGGGCGTGGACCTGACCTCATGGAGGGTCTGTCTCAATGGAGCGGAGGCGGTCAGCGCCGAGGTGCAGCGGCGATTCAGTGAGCGGTTCGGGCGCTGGGGCTTTCGCGCGTCGTCGCTCACGCCGGCCTATGGGATGGCGGAGGCCTCGTTGGCCGTGACGTTCAAGCCGGCTGGCACCTCCTTCCGCACCCTTGGGGTGCATGCCGACAAGTTGGCCTCCGAGGGCGTCGTCGAGCCGGGAAGCAGAGAGTTGGTGAGTGTGGGCCGTCCGCTGGCGGGTGTGGAGGTCGAGATCCGCGATGACCACGGGATGCCCCTGCCTCCTGGGCACGCCGGTCACGTTTTCGTTCGTGGGCCCAGCGTCATGGTGGGCTACTTCGGCCGGACCGATCTGACCGATCAGGTGTTGCACGACGGTTGGCTGGAGTCGGGGGATCTCGGGTTCATCGACGACGGCGAACTCTTCTTGTGCGGACGGTACAAGGACATCGTGATCGTGCGCGGCGCCAATTACGCGCCCGAGGAGTTCGAGGCAGCGTTGGATGGGCTGAACGGCGTCCGGACCGGATGCGCAGTTGCCGTGGGATTCGTCCCCGCCGGCGAGGATGACGAGGCGCTGGCAATGCTCGTCGAGACGACTTCCGACGCCCCGCCGACGCTCGCGGAGGACGTGGCGTCGCGAGTCGAGGAGCGCACGCGCATCCGGCCATCGCGGGTGGAGTTGCTGGCGCCGGGAACGCTGCCCCGAACGAGCAGCGGAAAGCTCCGACGACGCGAGGCGCGCGCCCAGTGGCTGGCAGGGACGCTGGCCCCTCCCAAGAAGGTCTCCGCCGCGGGGCTCCTGGTCAAGGCGGCCAACGGAGAACTGCGCCACGCGCGCGCGACACTCGCCCGACGCATCTCGAGGAAGCCCTGAAGCGGAAGGCCATCGGATGACAGCTGACAGTTGTCGTCTGGTTCGCTGTATTTCGCATGCGGGCTGACATTCATTGATTCCGCGAATGTTTCGGCGTCGCGCAGGTGAATGAACTGATAAGTCGCCGACCTGAACTCCGCACGTCACGAGTCACGCGCCACCGCAGCGGACGGTAGCCTCACGCTCATGCCTCAGCCGACTCTCCTGTCCATTCTGCGCGAGCGTGCCGGTCTGCAGCCCAGTGACACAGCGTTCACCTATACCGACTACGAGCAGGATTGGGCAGGGGTTGCCGAAACCCTGACGTGGTCGCAGGTGTATCGCCGAACACTCAACGTCGCGCACGAGGTCAAGCTTCATGGTTCGGCCGGGGACAGGGCCGTGATACTGGCTCCGCAGGGCCTCGACTACATCGCGGCCTTCTTGGGAGCAATGCAGGCGGGGTTCATCGCAGTTCCGCTTTCGGTCCCGCAGATCGGTTCGCATGACGAGCGGGTGAGTGCGGTCCT
>JAOPWF010000564.1 GCA_025965815.1 Mycobacterium sp. | reverse complement strand
TGGCACAGCGGCGGCGCGAACCGCTCCAACCGGATGCGCAAGGCGATCAACAACAATTACGCGGTCGGTTGGGTGCGTCAGGAGGAGAACCAATACCTTGCCTGCCCACCGGAGGCGGCGAAAACGTTGGACGACGACATGCTGCGGCTGACGGGTTACCAGCAGGGCGCATCCGCGATGGGCTACTTGCGCGACGTCGAAGATCCCTTGATCGCCATCCGGGGAGACGGCTACAGCTCGAAACCGGGTGCCGATGCCTCCACCCTGAACTCACGGGCAAAAGCTGCCACTGACGCGTTGATTGCCGCTAAAGGCACCTGAATCCCCAACGCGGCCATCCGCCACAACTGAAGTCCGCCTCAAAGCAGGTGTGTGCACCGCTCGAGCAGTTGCCTCGCCGGCGGCTGATAGAACGAGAGCACCACGTGCTCACACCCCAGCGCCTCGTATTCGGGCAGTCGGCTGAGTTGCGAGTCGATCTGGCCTTCCTGCGCCGGGTGCAGGAACAGCTGCACGGATCGGTGGATCTCCCCACGATCCCGGCCGACCTCGTCGCATGCCTCATCGAGGCGCGCGCTTACCTCGGCCCACTCCTCCGGCGCGCCGACCCCGGGCATGTTCCACTCGTTCGCGTGGCGAGCGGTGACGCGAAGCATCTTCGGCTTAGCGCCGCCGACCACAATGGGCGGGTGCGGCCGCTGGAGCGCCTTGGGCTCACAGCGCGCATCGTCGAGATTGAAAAAGCGCCCCGCGAAGCTCAGGGATTCCTCCGTCCAGAGCCTGCGAATCACCGTTAGCGCCTCGTCCAACATTGCGACCCGCGTCCCTGGGCTCGGGAAATCGATTCCGTAGCCACGATGCTCCGCTTCCAGCCATCCGGCGCCTATTCCGAAGTCAAGTCGGCCTCCGGAGATGTGATCTACCGTTACGGCCATCTTGGCGAGGATCGCAGGGTTGCGGTAGGCGACGCCGGTGACCATGCAGCCAACCCGCGCCCGGCGGATGACAACGGCCATGGCAGCGAGCATGGACCACCCCTCCAATGTCGGTGCCGACGGGTCCTCAAGCCCGTAGAAGTGGTCGTAGTCCCAGATTCCGTGGAAGCCGAGTTCGTCGGCGGCTCGCCAGAACTCATCGAGGACCGGGAAGTCAAACGTCGGTGCGAGTTTTACCGAGATCAGCATGCGGGAATGGTTCCGCAGTCGGAAGGTAGGAGCAAGCGCGGGCCGGTCCGCACGTCGCCGCACACGGGGTTGTGCTGCGCCGCGGGCCCGCGTTTGATGGAAGAAGGGGATCGATCGGCATTCGATCCCCTTACGGACGGAGTTCACCATGCCTGCTGTGACGGCCGACTACCTCGCATTGCCCAGGTTGCAGAGCCAGCCTTCGGATGGACCGGCGCGGTCGGTGGCGAGCGTGACCACTGCACCGACCGGATTCGAAGGCGAAGGATTCCCTGTCCACCGCGCATTCGCCGGAGTGCCACGCGCGCGGCTGGATCCGTTCGTGCACATGGATCAGATGGGTGAGGTGCAGTATGCGCCGGGTGAGCCAAGAGGCACGCCATGGCATCCGCACCGCGGCTTTGAAACCGTGACTTACATGATCGACGGTCGTTTTCAGCACCAGGACTCGCATGGTGGCGGCGGCATGATCGAGGACGGCGCCACCCAGTGGATGACGGCCGGTTCCGGCATTCTGCACATCGAGACCCCGCCCGAGGAACTCGTCCGTTCCGGCGGGCTGTTTCACGGTGTGCAGTTGTGGGTGAATTTGCCCGCCAAAAGCAAGATGATCCCACCGGCGTACCAGGGGATCGACGCCGCCGCAGTGACTCTGGCGGCCTCGGCTGACGCGGGTGCTCTGGTGCGGGTGATCGCCGGCGAGGTGGGTGGACACCGCGGTCCCGGGTCGACGCATACGCCGATCACTCTGATACACGCCACCGTCTCACCCGGTGCGCTGCTGCAGTTCCCCTGGGATCCGTCCTTCAACGCGCTGATCTACGTCCTCGCGGGAACTGGCCGCGTCGGTGCCGAAGGGCGACCGATAAGCAGCGGTCAGCTCGTCGTGCTCGGTGCGGGCAACTGGTTTGAGGTGCGCGGTGATGATCACCAGGACAGCCGCAGCCCCACCCTCGAACTGCTCGTGCTCGGCGGCAGGCCGATCGGTGAACATGTCGAGATGTACGGGCCGTTCGTGATGAACACCAAAGCCGAACTAGGACAGGCACTGGAAGACTTCGAGGCGGGTCTGTTCGGCGACATCCCACCGAATGCACTGATGCCCTATGTGCCCGATCCCTGCCCGAAACGTACCGAAAACACCGGAATCTGACGCCTATCCCGGAGCGGTCGGCTCGGAGGCCGGCGGCTACCGAACGGACTCCTCGAGCCACGGCGTGAGCCACTTTGCGCCGTCGGGCGTGAGATGTATGCCGTCACTGCGCAACCGGACGCCGTCGACTTTGGCGGTATACACCCCGCCTGGGCACAGCTTCTTATTGAGGTCAAGCAGCGAGACGTTCGGGCGCTGCCCAATAGCGCTGCGTAGCAAAGCGTTCCATTGGTCGACCCGCTTTGGCTGGTCCTCCGGGTACAGGCTGCCGTCCGGCTTCTCGCCACCCCGATTGTAAGGCGCTGTCGCGACCACCACTCTTGCCCTGGTGGAGCCAAGAATCGCCAACGCGCGTTGGAGCTCGCCGGTCATATACGCGTCGAACTCCGGGTCGCCGATATGCGTCCAGCGTCCTTCGTTGACCCGGTCGACCACCTCCCAGCGGCCGATGATCAGCAGCGCCACGTCAGGCCGGTCGTAGGCGATCCGTTCAGACCATCTGCTCGGCCATGTCTCGCACTCAGACTTCTGATCGAGGGTCTGCCCGATAGACCGGTACGGGCCGCCACGAACGATGCCACACCCGATCGTGGTGCGATCGACGAAGTTGAAGCCAGGTGTCGGCGGCAGGTAACGCATCAGCGTCCACGCTGTCGAGTCGCCGAACACCGAAATCGTGTGGGGCCGTAGGGTATCCGGTCGCGCCGCGCTCACCGGACGCAGGGTTTCGACCGGCGGCGACGGCATCACCACCGCAGCCGAAGAAACGTCAGGCGGCAGGTCGCTAACGCCGGCCGCTCCCGGTCCGGCTCCCACGGGAACGACGAGCACCGTCACAGCCACCGCCGTCGCGACCGTGGCACCGGCCAGCGGCAGCACCCGGACCAGCACCGGTCGCCACCCTTGGATGGGCCGCTCGATCACCCACCACGACACGGCGGCGACAGCAAGCGTGGCCACGCAGCGAACGACGAACAGCGGCAACCCGGAGCAGCCGGTCCGTTCGCCGTTGATGGCAAGGAAGATCGGCCAGTGCCACAGGTAGACGCCGTACGAGATAGCGCCGAGCCACACCAAAGGACGCCACGCCAGAACACGGGCAACCGCCCCGGCCTGGTCCAACGCCACCGGGGCGATGACCGCGACAGCCGCCACCGCCACCACGATAAGAAGACCGCCCCGAAACTCCTCCCTGCTGCCGGTTGCGCAATGAGCGACCGCCGCCAACACCGCCAGCCCGATCACCGGCAGAACCCGGGCGACGCGTCGACCCCATCGCGACCGAATGACCGACCAGCCAACCGTGAGCGACGGCCAATCGCGCACCAGCAGAGCGGACGCCGCCGCGCCGGCCAGCAGCGCCTGCGCGCGAGTATCGGTACCGAAGTAGACGCGGTCGAACGACGCGCCAGAGGCCAGCATGATGGCCGCGACGGCGGACGCCAGCGCACCCCCCGCGGCAAGCACGACAACCGCCAACCGGACCGCGCCCACTGTGGCCACGGCGCCGCGGCGCTTGGCCGCCACGCCCAGCAGAATCGCTACGACAATCAGCACAAGCGGCCAGAGGAGGTAGTACTGCTCCTCCACGCCGAGCGACCACGTGTGCTGCAGCGGCGACGGCGCGCCACCTTGCGTGAAGTAATCGGTCCGCTGGGCGACGAAGCGCCAGTTCGCCACCCACAGGAACGCGGCGACCGCGTCGTCGCGGAGCCCTTCCACGGCATCGGACGAAAAGAGCTCGCGTGCGAAACCCACGGCCAACACCATCACCAGCAGCGCGGGCAGCAATCGTCGCGCGCGGCGAGTCCAGAATTGGGCCACGCCGATACGACCGGTCCGCCCAAGCTCGTCGAGCAGTAGAGAGGTGATCAAGAATCCGCTGAGGACGAAAAATATGTCGACGCCGATGAATCCGCCGGATAGGCCGGGAATGCCGCCATGCTCGGCCAGTACGAGCGCGACGCCGACGGCGCGTAGGCCGTCGAGCCCGTGGATGCCGGGGCGGCGCCGCTGCTGTTGGGCCCGGTCCCCTGCCGCCGAGGTGCGCAGGCGGGTGGCACCTGGGACAGGAGCAACCCATCGGGTTGGCCGAACAGACTGGACCGGCGCGGGGTCAGCCCCGGCCGGTACCAAACTGTCCCTCAGCACGTCTCGGCCACCTGGCCGGCCGGCGCCGCAGCTACCGCCGATATGTCGATGCCCTTCTCCTATTGGATCCGGGCAAGTTTAGGGGCGACTCAGCTTGATCGACGGAAGGCACGGCTGTGCAAGAGCCGAAATTCAACTCCTCGGCAGCCGCGCGGGTACGCAGCCGAGGCCGGTGTCACCCGCCCTGATAGCGGCGGACTTCCTCAGGCGGCTTCGGTGCGACGGTTCCCACGCCGACGGGTGTCCGTCGACCACAGGTGGGCGCAGGCCGGGCACTGCAGGTGAACCAGCGTTCCCTCGTTACTCAGCAGGTATTGCCAGTGGGCTCCGCAGTTGCGGCTGCTCTGGCAATCGCCGCAGCCCGAATTGTGATTGCAGCTCGGGCAGGGCCACCACGCCCTACGCGCCCGGTCGGCCTGCGGATCAATCGGCAGCACGGTGCACCGCCCGATCCGGCAGCACACCCGCGCTCACCAGTTCGTCGTAGACCCGCTGCTGCTCCGCATCGAGGTTCGAGTAGAGCATGTCGTAGGCCTGCTCCTCCTCGGCCAGGACGGCAACCGGATCCCAGTCGTCGCCGATGGCCTCGAGGATTGCGCTTCGCCGCCGCGCCTCATCGAGCGTCAGGTCGTGCGCAAAGGTCATCTCAATTGACTCGGTAGCCATGGCTACCCCCACATCTACGTTCGCACGGATCGAAGGAATCAGAGTCCGCTGAGTTGTGCCCGCGCGCAATGAACTAAGTCACGTTGAACATTTGAGATACGTCACAGTGACGGTGGGTGCTCGCCGCGTAACAGGCGGATCCATGCCTGTTGTCGCTGGACAAACGCCGAATCGACGATCGCACCGCGGCCGGGCGCAAAAATCGCGCCTGGGCCGCCTGCCTGCGGAATCCGGTCCAATGCCGCCGGCCAGGCGGTCACATCCGAGTCGGAGCCGATCGCCGGATCGCCGGATTCCCCGACCAGGTCACCGCAGAAGACAACGGTTGGACCGGTCCCAGAAACGGCGGGCACGGTCACGATCAGGTCGTGGCCTGTATGGCCCGGCCGGGATGGCCGATCAGCACGCCCGATCGATCTCAGGCACGTCCGCCCCGTAACTCACCGCCTCGGTGCGTAGCGGGTCGACCCCCTTGGACATCGTTTCGGGGACTTCCGGCGCGGCGTAGATAGCTGCGTCGGTGAACACCGATGAGCCGAGGATGTGGTCGAAGTGGTGGTGCGTCAACACGACATGACTAAGGCAGCGACCGCGATATCGCGAACGTCATCAGCGACCGCCCGAGCCTCCATCAGCGTCGAGCCGGTGTCGATGAGCAGCACTCCGGCAATCCCCTGCACGACGCCCACCGTGACATCGAGAAACGGTAACCGACAGCGGTGCACACCGGCGGCCAGTCGCTGCCAGTCATGGTTCACTGCGGATCAGGGCCGACCCAGGGTCAGGGGTTCGGCGTGCCGGTACTGCTCGACAACGTCGGGGGTGTGCTCGGCGGAGAACGACTCGCTTGCGCTCGCTGACCACTCCGGCGGCGAATCCGACTGTGCCAGAACCCATGCCGCCTGCCGCGCGGCGCCGAGCGCCACATACTCGGCCGGCGTTGGCACGTCAATGGGTCTGCCCAGTACCGCGGGCGCAATCCGTCTCACCGCTTCGGACCGCGCGCCGCCGCCGATCATGATGATGCGCTCGACGCCGACCCCCTGCTCGGAAATCTTGTCGATGCAGTACGCCATGGAACTGAGCAGGCCCTCCACGGCCGCCCGCGCGACGTTCGCCTGGGTGAGGTTGCGGGTGGTGGCGCCGTGCAGCGCGCCGCTGGCATCGGGCAGGTTCGGTGACCGCTCACCGTCGAAGTACGGGATCAGCGTCAAACCCTCGGCGCCCGCCGGGGCGGACAGCGCAAGCCGGTCCAGCTCGCCGAAGTGCACCCCCAGCATGGCGGCGACGGCAGCGAGCACCGGGGCACCGTTGAGGGTGCAGACCAGCGGCAATTGCCGCCCCGTCGCGTCGGCGAAACCCGCGACGATGCCTTCCGGGTCGTGCGGTGCCGCCTCGCCGACCGCACTCACCACACCCGAAGTCCCCAGCGACACCACGCAGTCGCCCGACCGGGCTCCGAGGCCCAGTGCCGCCGCGGCGTTGTCACCGGCCCCCGGACCGAGCAGCGCGCCACCGTTGGTGCGACCGGCGGCGTCCCGGGGGCCGAGAACGGTCGGCAGCTTCGGCCGTCGGCCCCGCA
>JAOPWF010000562.1 GCA_025965815.1 Mycobacterium sp. | reverse complement strand
ACCGATGCCGGAGTCGGAGAGCAGCTCCTGCACATCCATCAAACGGCAACTGGTGCCGTTGATTTCGTATTCGCTGCCACCGTCGCGGAACCTGCGGCGGGTTATCGACACATCGGAGTACTCGATCGGCAGCGCATTGTCGGAGTTGTCGATCGTGACGGTGACCTCGGCGCGTCCCAGCGGGGCACGCGAGGACGTCCCGGCGAAGATGACGTCCTCCATCTTGCCGCCGCGCAGCGTCTTGGCGCCCTGCTCGCCCATCACCCAGCTCAGCGCGTCCACCACGTTCGACTTGCCCGACCCGTTGGGGCCGACCACGCAGGTGATGCCCGGCTCGAAGCGCAGAGTCGTCGGCGAGGCGAAGGACTTGAAGCCCTTCAGCGTCAGACTCTTGAGGTGCACGACGTGCCAGACTACCGGCGGCCCGCCGCCGTGTTGAGCAGCATCGCGGCTATCTCTCGCTGAATCCGCGGATGGGTTCGCCCGCGGGCTCCCAATCGGCGACGACGGTGTCGACCTGGCCGGGTGCGTCACCCCCTTCGAGCAGATCCAGCAAACTCTGGCAGGCGTCCCGCGGGCCTTGGGCGATCACCAGCACGCGGCCGTCCGGGCGGTTGGTGGCGTGGCCGGTCAGACCCAGCTCCAGTGCGCGGGAACGGGTCCACCACCGAAAGCCCACCCCCTGGACGTATCCGTGCACCCAGGCGGTGAGCCGGACGTCAAGTGCGGCTGACATCGTCGGCAACGCCGGCAACGTCGAAGTTGACTGTGGTGCCCGCCTTGAGGGTTCGGCCCACCGTGCAGACCTGATCGACGGCGCGGTGCAGGACCGTCCGCAGCCGTGCGGCCTCGGCCTCGGTCAGCCGGGAAAGATCCACCTCGAGGGCTTCCTCCAGCAGCGGGTAGACCTCGTTCTCCCGATCGGGCGGTCCGGACACCCGTACCACCGCGTCATAGTCGACGCCGAGGCGGCGGGCCAGCGGCTGGTCGGTGCTCATCCCACTGCATGCGGCCAGCGCGATCTTGAGCAGCTCACCGGGTGTGAAGACGCCCTCGACGTCCTCCGAGCCGACCAGCACCTGCGCGCCGCGTGAGCTGTGTCCGGTGTAGCGCCGTACGCCGGTGCGTTCCACCCACAGTTCTGTCATGACATATTTCTACCGCCGCGGGCCGCAGAACATTCCCGGTGGTCTGTCCGCGAGCGTGCGCAAAATGTCGCTGCCTCGCGGCGTGCAGACGCGCACCCCGCAAGCGGGAGGTGCCCCCAGCTCGCGGGTGGAGGGTCAGCGGGTACGGGGGCGCACCTGACACCTCGGGCAGTAGAACGACGACCGGTTCATGAACTTCTCGCGGCGCATCACCGCACCGCAGCGGCGGCAGGCCAGGCCTTCGCGGCCGTAGGCATCCAGGGACCGGTCGAAGTAACCGGACTGGCCGTTGACATTGACATACAGCGAGTCGAACGACGTCCCGCCCTGCCCCAGCGCCTCACGCATCACCTCGGCGGCCGCGTCGAGCAGGGTGACCAGCTGTTTGCGGGTCAGCGACGAGGCGAGCCGCGCGCCGTTGATCTTCGCTCGCCAGAGCGCCTCGTCGGCGTAGATGTTGCCGATACCGGAGACCACGGTCTGGTCCAGCAGCTGCCGCTTGATCTCGGAGTGCTTGCGGCGCAACACCGTAACGACCGCGTCCCGATCGAACCGGGGATCCAGCGGGTCGCGCGCCAGGTGCGCGACCGGGGCGGGAAGGTCGCTGCCGTCGACCGTTACCATGTCGGCGAGCATCCAGCCGCCGAACGTCCGCTGGTCGACGAAACTCAGTGCGGTGCCGTCGTCGAGCAGGGCCGCGATTCGGACATGGTCTTCACGCGGCGGCGCTTGTCGGCTCTTCGCGCGAGCGCTCATCGCAGGGCCGACGAGCATCTGCCCGCTCATGCCGAGGTGCACCACCAGGGCTGTGTCGCCGCCATCCAGAGTCAGCCAAAGATACTTGCCGCGCCTGCCGGTGCCGGTGATCCGGGCTCCGAGCAGCCGCGCGGTCAGGTCGGCCGGACCGGCCTCGTGCCGGCGGACCGCCCGCGGATGGTGCACCCGCACGGCCGTGATGGTCCGGTCCACCACATGGGCCGCCAGCCCGCGCCGCACCACCTCGACTTCGGGCAGTTCAGGCATGTGCGTTAGAAGGCCGCGGCGCGGCGCTTATCACGCACTGTCCAGCGCTTTCCACGCCGCGGCGGCGGCCTTGAGCTCGGCTTCCTTCTTCGTCCGGCCAACGCCCCTGCCGTATTCGGTGTCCATCACCACGACGATGGCGGTGAATTCCTTGTCGTGGTCGGGGCCGGTGGATGTGACCGAGTAGGACGGCACCCCCATGGCACGCGCGACGGTGAGCTCCTGCAGGCTGCTCTTCCAGTCCAGCCCCGCACCGAGGGTCGGGGCGGTGTCCAGCAGTGTCCCGAACAGCCGCATGATCACCTTGTGGGTCACATCGATGCCGTGCTCGAGATAGACGGCGCCGAGCAGGGATTCGACACCGTCGGCCAGGATGCTGGACTTGTCCGAGCCGCCCGAGCTCTCCTCACCCTTGCCGAGCAGCAGGTAGGCGCCGAGGCCGTCGTCGGTGAGCTGGCGACCGACGTCGGCGAGCGCATGGGTGTTGACGACACTGGCCCGCAGCTTGGCGAGATCGCCCTCGGGGCGGTCCGGATGCCGGTGAAACAGCTCTTCGGTGATGGTGAGGCCGAGCACGGCGTCCCCGAGGAACTCCAGTCGCTCGTTGGTCGGCAGTCCGCCGTTCTCGTACGCGTAGCTGCGGTGAGTCAATGCCACGGTGAGAAGATTGTCGGGCAGGTCCACACCCAACGCCTTGAGCAGGGACGTGCGGTCTTCGGTCACCGATCAGCCGCCGGCGGCTCGGGGGCCTCGTCTTCGGCGAGTCCCTGCTTGAGGCTCGCCAGTTTCGCCCAGCGCGGATCGATCTGCTCGTGGGAGTGCCCGGGTTCCGCGCTCGACAGCGGGATCCCGCATTCCGGGCACAGCCCCGGACAGTCCGGCCCACAGAGCGGCGACAACGGCAGGGCCAAACCGACCGCGTCGACAATGGGTTGCTCGAGGTCAACGGTGTCGTTGACGACGTGGCCGACCTCGTCCTCCTCGGTGGTGGCCTCGGTGGTGCTGTCGGGATAGGCGAACAGTTCGGTGAGATCGATCTCGACCTCACCGGTGATCGGCGTCAGACAGCGTGCGCACTCCCCCGTCGTGGGCGCCCGCACCGTCCCAGTGACCAGCACGCCCTCGGATACCGACTCGATTCGCAGATCGAGGTCGAGGTCTGCGCCCTCCGGAATCGCGACCAGGTCCAGGCCGATGCGCGACGGGCTCGGCACGGATTGCTGCACGGTCATCATCGACCCCGGCCGCCTGCCCAACCGGGCGATATTGATCGCGAGCGGCGAGCGTGAATTCCGATGCGCAGCGGGGCGCTGTGACGTCGCCATGCTGCAATGGTACGGCCGGACACCCAGCGAATTTCGCCGTGTACATCTCTAGTCGGCGACGGCCGAGACTACCGCTGTGCGTAGTCGTGCGTACCGGCGGCGGTCCGTAGCTGATGGCGGCCACGGCCGACCGAGCGCAGGGTGCCGTTCAGGTAATCCTCGAATTCGGCGAGTTTGCTGTCGACATAGATGTCGCATTCGCCGCGCAGCCGGTCCGCCTCGGCGTGAGCGGAGTCGATCAGCCGGGTGGCCTCGGCGTTCGCGGACTGCACGATCTCGGTCTGCGAGACGAGTCGCTGCTGTTCCTTGATGCCCTCCTGGACGGCCTTCTCGTACGAGATGTTGCCGTTCTCGATGAGCCGGTCGGCTTCGGACTTGGCCCGCCCGGTGCTGGCCTCGTACTCACGCTTTGCGGTTGCGGCGACGCGGTTGGCTTCCTCGCGCGCTTCGCCGACCATCCGTTCGCTGTGATGACGCGCCTCGGCAACCATGCGGTCCGCCTGCGACTTGGCGTCGGAAAGCAGCCTGTCCGCCTCGGCGCGGGCGTGGCTCAGCATCGAGTTCGACTCCGCCGTCGCGTTCGACACCATCGATTCGGAATGCTCCTTGGCGTCCCGCAGCAGCGAGTCTCTGGCGTCGAGCACGTCCTGGGCGTCGTCGAGTTCGCCGGGAATCGCGTCCTTGATGTCGTCGATCAGTTCGAGGACGTCACCGCGGGGAACGACGCACCCCGCCGTCATCGGCACACCGCGCGCTTCTTCGACGATCGCGCCCATCTCGTCCAGCGCTTCAAACACTCGGTACACGGCAACACCCTCCAGGCGTAGTTGTTGTTACTAGTGTGCCTGGTGTTACGCCTGTGACATAGCTACACACACCGGTGTGTCGCCGCACGGTTTGGCACCGTTGACCACCCCAGGCGCACTCTCGGCTGACTCGCGCCGGCTGCGATTATGTCAACGTGATCAAGGCGGCGGCGAATCAAGGGATCAATTGCCGCCGGCGAACACCAACGGGAGGCTGCCCAGCGCGAATGTGTTCGCCGGAAACACGATCTCCGGGGTGACGCCGGGCTCGACGTCGAAGTCCGGGACGCGGCGCAGCCACTCGTTGGTGATGAGCGTGAGCTCCATGCGCGCCAGGTGTGAGCCGAGGCAACGGTGCGGACCTCCGCCGAACCCCCAGTGCCGGTGCACCTTGCCGTCCATGACGACGTCGTTCGCAGAGATCGCGTCGCTGTCGTCGCGGTTGATCGCACCCAGACAGAGCCGTACCTGCGATCCCGCCGGCAGGGTGATATCGCCGATCGTCACGCTGTCGGTGGTCACCCGCGGCACGACCGGCGCCGGTGGCTCCAGCCGGACGATCTCGTCGACGAATACCTTCACCTGTTCCGGATCGTCACGGAGTTTCCGGCGCAGCTGCGGCTCGCGGGCGAGCTTGAGCAGCGCGGAGCCCAACGCCGAGGTAACAGTGTCCAGCCCCGCCAGCACGAACAGGTAGCTCAGGCCGATCGCCTCGGCGTCGTCGAGCGGATCGTCGCCGGTCAACACCTGCGAGAGGATGTCCGGTCCCGGGTTCGCGCGGTGCTTGGTGATCGCGTCGGTCAGGTAGGTGAACAGTTCCAGCGCGGGGGTCAG
>JAOPWF010000555.1 GCA_025965815.1 Mycobacterium sp. | reverse complement strand
GCTCGGTCGCGTGCCTGCCCTCGTACGCGACCAGGTAGCAGGTGAAGGTGGCGACACCGACCACCACACCCGAGGGCAGGGCCGAGGTCATCACCCGCCGGACGAAGCCCGGACGTGCCCGCTCGCTGTTGGGCGCCAGCGACAGGACGAACGCCGGGACGCCGATGGTGAACCAGGCGGCGATAGTGACGTGGATGGGCTGGAACGGGTACAGCAGCGGGTCGGTGCCGAAGAACTTCGAGGCCAGCCCGGCGATGCCCACCAGCAGCGCCAGCAACACCGAGTACACGGTCTTGGTGAGGAACAGGTTGGACACCCGCTCGATATTGCCGATCACCCGCCGGCCCTCAGCGACAACGTAGGGCAGCGTGGCGAACTTGTTGTCCAGCAACACGATCTGGGCCACGGCACGCGACGCCGAACTGCCGGCTCCCATCGCCACCCCGATGTCGGCGTCCTTAAGGGCCAGCACGTCGTTGACGCCGTCACCGGTCATCGCGACGGTGTGGCCGCGCGACTGCAGCGCGTGCACCATGGCCCGTTTCTGGTCGGGGCGGACCCGGCCGAAGGTGGTGTACTCGTCCAGCGTGTCGGCCAGCCTGTCTGTCTCGCTCGGCAGCTGGCGGGCGTCCAGAGTCTCGCCGTGCAAGCCCAGTGTGCCGGCCACCGCCCCGACCGAGACGGCGTTGTCACCGGAGATCACCTTGATCGAGACCTTTTGTGAGGCAAAATAATCCAGCGTTTCGCGGGCGTCGGGACGGATGCGCTGCTCCAGCACGACCAGCGCGGCCGGTGTCACCCGGCCTGGTGCGTCGGCATCGTTGACCGGCAGGTCACTGGAGCCGAGCAGCAACACCCGCAGGCCCAGCGAGCCGATCTGCTCGGCCTGCTCGGCCGCCGGTGACGCCGGATCGAGCAGCACGTCGGGAGCGCCGATCACCCAGTTGCCGTGCTCGCCGTAGGAGGCGCCGCTCCATTTGGTGGCGGACTTGAACGGTGCGGTCGCGGTCGCGCTCCAGCCGGGCGGCCGGTCGTATGCCTCGGCGATCGCCTGAATGCTTGCGTTGGGCCGGGCGTCGTCGGCAGCCATCGACGCCAGCACATCCCTTATGTCGTCTTCCGTCAGTGACTTCAAATCCGATACCCGCATGCCGTTTTCGGTCAGCGTGCCGGTCTTGTCGGCGCACACCACGTCGACCCGTGCCAGTCCCTCGATGGCGGGCAGCTCCTGGACCAGGCACTGGCGCCGGCCGAGGCGGACGACGCCGACGGCGAACGCCAGCGATGTCATCAGTACCAGGCCCTCCGGCACCATCGGCACCAGCGCGCCGACCATCCGCAGCACCGATTCCCGCCAGCCCGCGTCGGTGGTGAACAGCTGGGTGTAGATGATCAGCAGCCCCGCCGGTATCAGCAGGTAGGTGATGAACTGCAGGATCTTGTTGATGCCACTGCGCAATTCGGATTTGACCAGGGTGAACTTGCTGGCCTCCTCGGCGAGCTGGGCGGCATAGGCCTCGCGGCCGACCTTAGTGGCGCGGTAGGCGCCGCTGCCCGCGACGACGAAGCTGCCGGACATCACCTTGTCGCCGACATCGGTGTCGATCGGGTCGGCCTCTCCGGTGAGCAGTGACTCGTCGACTTCCAGATTGGCCTCTTCGACGACGTCACCGTCGACGACGATCTGGTCACCGGGACCAAGTTCGATGATGTCGTCGAGCACGACTTCATTGGGCATCAGTGCCCGGGCGCCGGACTGCCGGCGCACCATGGGTTTTGCCTGCCCGACGATGGCCAGCTTGTCCAGTGTCTGCTTGGCCCGCAGCTCTTGGATGATACCGATCGCGCTGTTGGCGACGATCAGCAGACCGAACAGCCCGTTGATCACCGACCCGGTGGCCAGCACGATGACGAGGAGCACGCCGAGAATGGCGTTGATGCGGGTGAAGACGTTGGCGCGGACGATCTCCGAGACGCTGCGCGCCGCCCGTGTCGGCACGTCGTTGGTCTTGCCGTCGGCGACCCGCTGGGCGACCTCGGCGTCGGTCAGCCCGCCGGCCAGAGAGATGGTCACCGCGGTGCCGCCGCACCAGGTGCTTTGGTGAACGTGCCCAGGTTGTCGTCGTCGTAGTACTCCAGCGTCAGCTTGTCGCCGGCGAAGGTGGCCTTGGAAATCGTTCCCGGCGGCGCGCTTTCGTTGAGCATCGGAAACGTGAAGACGGCGCCGTCCCAGTGGCTGAGTTCGAAGGTGTCTCCGCGCGGCCCCAGGGTCAGTGCCAGCTTGCCGTTGCGCTCGCTGACCGTGGCCGGACCCCAGTAGTCGTTGTTGTAGGTCCCGGCGTAGGACGAAAGGGGTGCGGCAGGCGCGGGACTGGCGGGCGGCTGCTTGCCCACCAGCGCGCCCTCCGGCAACTCCATCTTGTCGAACGCCGCCTTGTAGAGCCCGCGCCAGTCCTCCCGGACCTGACCGAACTGCACCAGGTCGGCGAACTCCGCCGTCAGCGTCTCCGGGACGCCGGACGGTGTTGCATTGGTCAGCGCGACGATGGCCACGTCGGCGGACGGGATGATGACGAAGTTGGTTCCCGCGCCGAGTTCGAAGGCACCAGAGTGGCTGAGCTGCATGCGCGCCGCCGACGTCGACCCGACATCGAATCCGTAGCCGTAGAAGCCCGAACGCATGGCGGCCTCGGTCGGCGGGCTCGACACGATCTGCGGGGTCAGCGCGGGCAGCAGTGCCTTCGGGTCGGCGATCTGCGTGCCGTTGTAGCTACCGTTGGCCAGCATCATGGTGAGCCAGTGCGTCATGTCGTTGGCCGACGAGCTCACACCGCCCGCGGGCGCCTGCTGGTCGGGGTCGCGCAGAAAGCGCGGCTCGTATTTGCCGTCGATGTCGATGTGCCCGACGGCCTTATTGGCACGCGCCTCGTAGTCGGCGAACCGGGAGCTGGTCGACGTCATGCCCAACGGCCGGTAGAGCACCTCGTCGCTGAGGTCCTCCCACGATTTGCCCGCGCTGGTGGCGACCGCTTCGGCCGCGGCAGTGAGCCCGAAGTTCTCGTAGGCGTACGAGATCCGGAACGGGTCCAGCGGCAGCTGGCGGAGCCGCTCGAGCACGTACCGCCGGTCATAGCCGAGATCCTCGAGTTGGTCACCCGCGTGGTCGGGGAGTCCCGAGCGGTGCGAGTACATGTCGCCGACGTTGACCATCTGCGTGACGGCGGGGTCCTTGAGGGCGAACCACGGCAGCTTGGACACCAACGGCGTGTCCCAGGTGATCGCCTTCTCAGTTACCTGGTGGGCCACCACGGTCGAGCCGAGTGGCTTGGACAGCGACGCGAGCTGGAACACCGTGTCGGGGTCCACCTTGTCGCCGTTCCGCACATCTTTGACACCGAAACCTTTGGCGTACACCGTCTTCCCGCTATGGACCACAGCCACCGACATCCCCGGGATACCCGAGCTCTTCATCAGCTCGTCGGCAATGTTGTCCAGCTTGGCGACGGCGTTGTCGACGGCGTTGTCGGGCAGGTGCATCGCGGGCACCAGCGGCGGCGGAACATCGGAGTACGACTTCTGCGGACTCAGCGTAGGTTGCGTCTGGTCCGCGGAGCCGCAACCCGCAAGCATCCCGGCCACGACGACCAGTACCGCGGCCAACGGAGCAATGTTCTCTGCACCGGCGCTCATCACAGCGAGCACGCTAGCCGTTCAGAGCTGCCACCACGGGTCGAACGCCGATGACGTGCCAGGATCCACCCGTTGGCCGGGCTTGGGCACGGCGACCGGTATACCGGCGGAGTCGGCGGCGGTCAGCAACCGCTCGATCGGCTCGGCCCAGGGATGCGGCGCCAACCTGAAGGTGCACCAGTGGATCGGCACCAACAGTCCTATTGCCGAGCCGTTGAGGTCGAGGTGTGCCTGGACCGCTTCTTCGGGATTCATGTGGATGTCCGGCCAGGCGCCGTTGTAGGCACCGACCGGCATCAGGGTGAGGTCGAAAGGCCCGTAGCTCGAACCGATCTCCGCAAAGCTCGTGGTGTAGCCGGTGTCACCGCCGAAGTAGACACGATGCTGCGGACCGATCACCGCCCACGACGCCCACAGCGTGGTGTTGCGTGCCAGGAAGCGCCCGGAGAAATGTCGCGCCGGGGTGCAGACCAGGGTGAGGTCACCCAGCCGGCCGAGTTCGTCCCAGTCGAGTTCGATGATCCGTTCGTCCGGAATGCCCCAATCGCGCAGGTGCGCACCAACTCCGAGCGGTACGAAGAACGGGGCGCGTTGGGTGCGGGCCAGCGCGGAGATGGTGTCCATGTCGAGGTGGTCGTAATGGTCGTGGCTGATGATCACGGCATCGACGGCCGGCAGGGCCTCCAGCTCCACCGGCGGTGGATGCATGCGTTCGGGTCCGACGACCTGCGACGGCGAGCAGCGGTCGCTCCAGACCGGATCAGTCAGGACGCGGTAGCCGTCGACTTCGATCAGCGCCGTCGAATGGCCGTACCAGCCCACCGCCAGCGATGCCGGTTCAGCGCCGACGGGCTGCGGCGGTACCACCGGGATCGGACCGGTCGGCTTGCTGGCCGAGCGTCTGCCCAGCATCTCCCGCACGATGATGCGCTGCTGCTCGCGGTCCAGGCTGATCATCGAAGCCGGGTCGATGTTGTGGAAGACGCCGTCGCGGAAATTGGGCGAGCCGTCCGCCACGGAACGGATCGCCGATGGTCCGGCACCCAGGGCGGCGGGCGCCCCGTGCAGCGCGCGCAGCACCCATCCCCCGGTCGCGAGGGTGGCCGTGCCGGCCACCAGCCGCAGCGCCGCGCGCAGCATTCCGGTGGGCAGGAGCGAAGCGACCCGGGAGTTCATGTCTGTTCAGGCTCCCCGGAAGTTGGGCCGCCGCTTCTCGACGCGTGCCACCTGCGCTTCGATGACGTCCTGGCTGCCCCAGGCCCTGTCGAACAACTCCTTGTGCACCGGCCACTGGTCCTCGTAGGCGCCGTCGTCGTTGAGGACGCGTTTGGCGTGCTGCAGCGCCAGCGGCGCCAGACCGGCGATCTCGGCGGCCCACGCCTGCGCATCGGCCAGCGTGCCGATCCGGTTGGCCATGCCGGTCTGCAGGGCGGCCTCAGCGGTCAGCTTCTCCGCGGTCAGCAACATCGCGCGGGCGCGGCCGTAGCCGGCCAGCGACGACAACCGACGGATGCTCCAGTTGTCCAGGGCCAGTCCGTACTTCGACGTCGGGAACTGGAAGAAGGCATCGGGCGCCACCACCCGCAGGTCGCAGATCATGGCGAGCTGCAGGCCGGCTCCGATGGCGGGGCCGTTGATGGCGCCGATCACCGGCATCGGCGCGGCGTCGATGGCCTTGTTCAGCGCGATCAACCGGCCCGGATAGTCCGCGGCGAACGCATCGCCGGAGAGGTCGGCACCGGCACAGAACACCGTGCCCTGGCCGGTGAGCACGATGGCCCGGACATCCTCGGACGCGGCCTTTTCAACCCCTTCGCGGAGCCCTTCCACCAACTCGGTGTTGAGGGCGTTGCGGCGCTCCTGGCGCTGCAGCTCCAGGGTGGTGACATGGTCGTTGCGGGTGACACCGATCATGGGGCCACCCTATAGGCGGCCGGATAGCCTCATGCTGTGAGCCGGATCGGAGCCCTCCAGCTACGCGACGCCGTGCTGGACGACGGCTCGTTCCGCAGCTGGGATACACCGCCCCTGGACGTCGCGGCCAGCGAGGCGTACCGGCGTGAACTGGCCGCCGCCGGCGCCGCAACCGGCCTGGACGAGTCGGTGCTGACCGGCGAGGGCCGGGTGTTCGGGCGTCGCGTCGCGGTGGTGGCCTGCGAGTTCGACTTCCTGGCCGGCTCGATCGGGGTGGCCGCCGCCGAGCGGATCACCGCGGCCATCCAGCGGGCGACGGCAGAGCGGCTGCCGCTGCTGGCGTCGCCGAGTTCGGGTGGCACCCGCATGCAGGAGGGCACCGTCGCATTCCTGCAGATGGTGAAGATCGCCGCCGCCGTCGAACTGCACAAGCAAGCGCATCTGCCCTATCTCGTCTACCTGCGCCATCCCACAACCGGCGGGGTTTTCGCGTCGTGGGGTTCGCTGGGACATGTCACGGTCGCCGAGCCGGGTGCGCTGATCGGTTTCCTGGGGCCGCGGGTCTACGAGCATCTGTACGGCGAACCGTTCCCGGCCGGCGTGCAGACCGCCGAGAACCTGCTGCGCCACGGCGTCATCGACGGCGTGGTGCCACTCGAGTTCCTGCGGCGCACCCTGGACCGCGCGCTGAAGGTGGTCGCCGACGAGCCGGCCTCACCACCGCAGCCGCCGGAACCCGAACCGCTTCCCGATCTGCCCGCCTGGGATTCGGTGGTGGCCTCGCGGCGACCCGACCGGCCCGGCGTGGGTGATCTGCTGCGGCACGGCGCCACCGAGCCGGTGCTGCTGTCGGGCACCGGTCAGGGTGAGGCCGCGACGACGCTGCTCGCGCTCGCGCGGTTCGGCGGTCAGCCGGCAGTGGTGCTCGGTCAGCAGCGCGTCGTCGGCGGCACGGATCAATCCCCCGGTCGCTACCCTCCTGCCCGCCGGATCGGCCCGGCGGCATTGCGGGAGGCGCGTCGCGGCATGGCGCTGGCGGCTGGTCTGCGGCTGCCCCTGGTGCTCGTCATCGACACCGCGGGCCCCGCGCTATCCACCGAGGCGGAGGAGGGTGGGCTGGCCGGTGAGATCGCCCGGTGCCTGGCCGAGCTCGTCACGCTGGACACCCCGACGGTGTCCGTGCTGCTCGGGCAGGGCAGCGGCGGACCCGCGCTGGCGATGGTTCCGGCCGACCGGGTGTTGGCGGCGCTGCACGGCTGGTTGGCCCCGCTGCCGCCCGAGGGCGCCAGCGCGATTGTCTACCGCGACGTCGATCACGCGCCGGAACTTGCTGCGGCCCAGGGCATCCGGTCCGTCGACCTGCTGCGCAACGGGATCGTCGACGCGATCGTGCCGGAGCACCCAGACGCCGCCGACGAGCCGATCGAGTTCACCAAGCGGCTGTCGCGGGCGATCGCGGACGAATTGCACCAGTTGCGTTCGGTGCCCGACGAGCAGCGCCTCGACGCCCGTTTGGCTCGCTACCGGAGCATCGGGTTGCCTGGCTGAAGTCGGTCTCCGCGCGACCGCCTTATTGATTAGGCCTCGCTTTATGCGCATGGCGCACCGAGCGCGCGCTGGCGCTGTTGGGGTCGTGGCGACCTCAGCGTCACCGAGGTCTGCTTCGCGGTCGATTGCTCATGGCTGGGCACCTTCAGCACTCGCTTCACCGAGCTGGTCGGCGTGCGCCCAGCGTCTGTCGGCGCCACGCGGCGCGCGACGGCGAGGATGCCGTCGTGCGTCGCGAAACAGGGACCAGACCGATCAGGAATCGAGAAGCGCGGACCCCCGAGCCGCAGCTAGCGTGACCGCCATGGGCATCACCATTCACGCGAGTTTCCTCCCGCACGACGACCCGGACGCATCCCCGGCCTTCTATCGCGACCGCTCGGAGGTGGTCCCCGGTGGTCCTCCTTCGCTTGCGGGCTGGCGGTTAAGACGAACGGCCAACGGCAAATCACCATCCGGGGCGATCGGGCTGTCGATTTCCGGACTTCCCGTTCGTCGCTAAGCCAGACAATCCCGACCAGACCCACGACTTCAGGAGTGACCAATGACCGGCTCTTCCTCCCAAGGAATCAAGACCCTGCTGATTCCCGTTTCCGACCTGGGGACGGCCAAGGAGTTGTACGCCGCCCTGCTCGGCGTACCGCCGCAGACCGAGGCGTCCTACTACGTCGGCTTCGAGACCGCGGGCCAGCACATCGGGCTGTTGCCGAATGGTGGACCGCAGGGCTTTACCTCGCCGGTGGCCTACTGGCAGGTGCCGGACCTCGAGGCGAAGCTGGCCGAGGTGACCGCCGCGGGTGCCACCGTGAAGGAGCCCGCGCACGACGTCGGTGGCGGGCGCTTGGTGGCCACCGTCACCGACCCCGATGGCAACGTCCTCGGGCTGCTTCAGGACCTATGAGGACGGACAGCCCGCCCCCGCGCGCAGCGTCGTCGCGACACCGAGCATCGGCTCACCTAGGACATCGATGTCTGGTTGGTCTGTCGCCTCGGCGGGCACGCCGGGTGGCCGGGGCCAGTGGCTCCACTGGCCGAAGCGCAGGAGAACCAGACGTACTGCTCGACGCGGGTTAGATCGAGCCAGCCGACGCCGACGGCGACCGCGAAGGCGGTCCGCCTAACAGATGGAGACACGATGAGCATGGCCACGAGGACGGACACGCAGTCGCCTGCGCTGCACGTTGCCGACCGCCACGACCTGATCCGCGTGCACGGCGCGCGCGTGAACAACCTCAGGGACATCACCATCGAGATCCCGAAGCGCCGGCTGACGGTGTTCACCGGCGTCTCCGGCTCGGGCAAGAGCTCGTTGGTGTTCGACACCATCGCCGCGGAGTCGCAGCGGCTGATCAACGAGACCTACAGCGCCTTCGTGCAAGGCTTCATGCCCACGCTGCCCCGGCCCGAGGTCGACGTCATGGACGGGCTGACGACCGCGATCATCGTCGACCAGCAGCGGATGGGTGGCGACCCCCGCTCCACGGTCGGCACCGCCACCGACGCCAACGCGATGCTGCGCATCCTCTTCAGCCGGTTGGGGAAGCCGCACATCGGCTCGCCCCAGGCGTTCTCGTTCAATGTCGCCTCCATCTCGGGCGCGGGGGCGGTCACCATCGAGCGCGGCGGCACCACCACGAAGGAGCGACGGAGCTTCAGCATCACCGGCGGCATGTGCCCACGCTGCGAGGGCCGCGGCGCCGTCAACGACATCGACCTCACCGCGCTGTACGACGACAGCAAGTCGCTCAACCAGGGCGCGCTCACCATCCCGGGCTACAGCATGGACGGCTGGTACGGCCGGATCTTCGGCGGCTGCGGCTTCTTCGACCCGGACCAG
>JAOPWF010000494.1 GCA_025965815.1 Mycobacterium sp. | reverse complement strand
GACGCCGGACTGGAAGTTCACCACCTTGACGTTCACGCCGTGCTTGGTGAACAAGCCGGTATCGGCGGCCACGGGGATCTGCGCCCAGGAGGGATCGACGACGAATCCGACGGTCAGCGTATCGGCGGGAGTGGTCTGCGAGCCTGCGCAGGCGGTGATCGACCCCGTGAGCGTGACAGCGGTCAGTGCGGCGGCCAAGAGGCGTCGAAGAGATGTCTTCACTTTTGAGTCGGTCCTTTGTGAGTGGGCAGGCGTTCAGTGCACTGTGTGGTCGATGCCGAGTTGGTGGTGCAGGGTCTTGCGAATGTCGGTGTAGCGGGGCTGATCTGCCAGCGCGTCTGCCGGTCGTGGCCGGCTCAGGGGACTGGTGATGTGGTCGACGATCCGGCCGTCGCGGAGCACGCTGACGGTGTCGCCGAGGCGGATGGCTTCGTCGATGTCGTGGGTGACGAAGACGATGGTGCGATTCAGTCGCGTCCACAGGTCGATCAGCAGGTCCTGCATCCGCAGGCGGGTGAGTGCGTCGAGCGCCGCGAACGGTTCGTCCATGAGCATCACGGTCGGTTCGCCCGCCAGGACTCGGGCAATGCTCACCCGTTGTCGCATGCCACCGGAGAGTTGCGCGGGGCGTTGGCGACTCACGTCCTCGCGGAGTCCGACGAGACCGAGCAGCTCGCGAATCCTCGTGGCACGGTCGCGTTTGGCCGATGACTTTGCAGCGAGTGCGAATTGGATGTTGTCGGCCACTGTCATCCACGGGAAGAGCACGTCGCGCTGGAAGGCGACGCCGCGTCGGGGGTGAGGGCCGGTGACGGTTTCGCCGTTGTCGGTCACCACGCCAGACGTGGGCGTGAGGAGGCCCGCCAGAGCGTGCAGCAGGGTCGACTTGCCGCTGCCGGAGGCACCGACGAGTACGGCGAACGACCCGTCGGGAATGGTCATCGAGATGTTCTTGAGGGCGGGTTCCTGCTTGCCGGGGAACTGCACGACGAGCTCGCGGGTTTCGATGGCCATGTCAGTGTTCCTCTCTGGCCCACCGCGTGAATGGGGACGTGATCGCGGTGATGAGCAGGTCGCAGAGCGCGCCCACGAGGCCCAGGACGATCAGGCAGAAGATCAACCGGTCGGCCTGCGAGAACAGTTGCGCCTGAGAGATCCGATAGCCGATACCCGAGGTGGTGCCGGTCATTTCGGCGACGACGATCAGCACGAACGCCATCGCGGCACCCACCCGCAGACCCGAGACGATGTCTGGGGCTGCTTCGGGCAACACGATTTTGCGCAGTGTCTGCCGTCGTCGCGCGCCCAGGCAGCGCGCGGCCATCAGGTAGTCGCTCGGTGTGCTTGCGAGGCCGGCGTGGCTGCTGATCCACACCGGGACGAACACGCCCAGCGCGATGACGAGCGTCTTGCTGTTCTCGCCGAGTCCGAACCAGAGGATGGCAAGCGGGACGAGGCCGATCGTCGGGATCGGTGAGAATACCCGCAGAACGGGCTGTAGCAGGTTGCGACCTGCCGCGGTCGTTGCGGTGAGGACGGCCACCACGATTCCGACGACGGCACCAATTGCGAACCCCAATGCGGCCCTGCGCAAACTGGCGCCGATGTCGTCGGCCAACAGGCCCGTGGTCCACAGCGTGTGGCCAGCGGAGAGGATCTCCGGCACGCTGGGGAACAATTGTCGGGGGAACCGCCCGGTTGCCACCACCAATGACCACACCGCCGATGCCAGAATCAGCCCGGCGATAGTCCAGCCAAGTGTCCCGAAGTGTCTCATGGCCGACCGCGACCGCGGTCGCCATCCGGCCACCTGCTGGTGAAAGTGGTTCACCGCCGCCGGCGATCGCGAACCGGCGGCCACTGCTTCTAGGCCTGTTGCCATGAAAGACCTTCTCTTGGGGGCGGAATGCGTTGTTCGATCAAGGCTTTGGGCGCAGATCGACGCCACGAAGTGGCGCTCTCGGGGTCCCGGCGGGTGTCCAGTCGAACGGGACGGCCTGGGACCGGTACACCAGCGACGTCAAGGTGAGCCGGTCGACCCCCGGCACCCGGGGTTGCTTGACCTCGGGTTCTCCCGCGACGCCGTAACCTACGTAGGGGCTGTGGTACTCCCAGACCACGTCACCGCGGGGCGTCACCTGGAAGAGCCGTCCCTGCATGCCTTCGGTGATGAGCGTGTTGCCGTTGGGTAGGCGCTGGGCGTTGCTGACGAACGAACTGAAAAAGGCCCAGGGCGGAAGCCCCGAATCCTCGGCCGTGTACTGCCAGACGATCTCCTCGATGACGGGGTCGATCTCGAGGACGCGGGAACCGGCGTAGATGCCGATCGGGGCGGCCGGATACCCGGCGCCACCTTGATTGTCGAAGACCAGGATGTTGCCTGCGCCGGGAAGGTCGGCGGCGATCATGTGCGGGTTGTGCTGACCGGAGGTCTGGTCGAGCGGTCGCGGCACCTCGTGGCGGGTAATCCGCTGATGCTGTGATCCCGCTTCGGCGTCGTAGTACGGCCCCAGTTTCCAGGCGATCTTCCCCGACGACTTGTCGATGAGAGCGACGACGTTCGCCTTGCGGAAGCTGACCAGGATGTTGTCCGGTTGAAAGGCGGTGCCGAGTTCGGCGTCGTACCAACGATTTCGGCCGAGGGACTTGGCACTGTTCATCTCCAGGTACCCCCACGGATCTTCCGGGTCGCGAGTGGCGGTCTCACGCAGCGCTGCCCAACCCGCATCGGAGAAACCGAACTCCTCGAGATGATCACCGGCGAGCCACGACCACACGATCTCGCCATCCGGTGCGACCTCGTACAGTCCTTGATCACCGACGACGTCGTCACCAAGGCAGGCCACCACGCGGGGAACCGTGGTCAGAATCAGCCGGTTGCCGTTGGGGAATAGCTCCCAGTCGTGATTCTGTCGCGCAGCACCGCCTGGCGCCTGCGCGCCCCACTCCCAGATCAGTTGGCCGTCCCAGTCGAGTTGGCCGATCGTGCCGTTGGCATAGATGCCGCCGCGCGCATCGCCGCTGTCGGTCAGCTGAACCCCAACGTCGCCGATGCGTCCAGCGTTGAGTGCCGGATCGAGGATTCGGGGCGGCACTCCGGCGAACGGCCACGCGTGCACGACGGTGCCGTTGAGGTCGATGACGCGGGTGATGCCATCGGCGCCGGTGAACAAGACGTAGCTGTCGTGGACGAGGTCAGGATCGAGATACGTGACTCCAGCGAGTCGTACGAATGCCATGTCAGCTACTCCACCAACGGGTTGTTGCGTCCACGTGTCCTCCTCGTAACGGCTCTAATCGATTAGCGTAACGAGGGATGGCGCTAGTGGAACTGTCACAATCGACGTGATTCAAAGCCTGGCGACACCACGTTCGAAGGATGCAGGAGGGCACCGCATGGTCGGGAAACGTCCCACGTTGGCCGATGTGGCCAACCGCGCAGGCACGTCGACGGCGGTGGTGAGCTACGTGCTGAACAACGGACCCCGTCCGGTGTCAGAGGCGTTGCGCACCAAGGTGCTCATAGCGATCGACGAGTTGGACTACCGGTTCGATCACCGCGCCCGCGCGCTCCGTCGGCCGCGGCGCTGGCGACAGATCGGCCTTCTCGTCCCCGACCTGACGATGCCCCTGTTCGGGGACTTCGTGGGGCGGATCGAAGTGCAAGCCAGGGCGCGCGATCACCTCACCATGATCGGGAACACCGGGTACGACCCGGAACGTGAGCTGGAGTTCGCGACTGCCTTCGCCGAAGTCGGAATCGACGGCCTCGTCGTGATCGGGGCCGCGAACGCATCGGAGACGGCGAGGCTGTGTGCGCAGGAGCGGATCCCGGTGGTCTGGATGCACAACATCCGCGGGGCCGTCGCCGCCACGATCGTGGGCGTCGACCACGTAAAGGCCGGCGAACTCGTCGCGCGACACCTCGTCGACGAACACGATTGCCACCACGTCGCATTCGTGGGGGGCTTCACCGAGGGCGACGTCTCCCACGGCGACCGGGAAACCGTGCAACAACGGTTCGCCGGCGTCGGATCGGTGATCGGTGACGTCGTACAGATCCGCACCGACCTGACTCCGGCCGGTGCCTACGCCGCGGTGACGGCCTTTCTGCGTTCGACCGACAGCACCCCCGAAGCCGTCGTCGTTGGGACCTACGGCCAGACCTCTGCCAGCATCCGTGCCATGCTCGACGCCGGCCTGGACATCCCCCACGACATCCGCGTAGTGGGCTTCGACGGCACCACCAACGACTACGGGCAATTCCACCTCACCGCTGCCCAACAACCCGTCGACACCCTCACCCGGCACGCCCTCAACGAGCTCCTCGACGACCCCATAACGAAGACACATGAAGTCCATTGCCCTGATTCCATCGAACCGACGTTGCGGATCGGCAACACCTGCGGCTGCCAGACGCCACGGTGACCGCAGGGACACGGCAACCAAACCTAGATGCGCGCCGCTCCGCCGCCCTCGATGTGGCGGGAGCACGCCGCCGACGCCCAATGCCATCCGCGCTGTTCGTCCGCGCACATTGCCCAAGGCACCGGAATGCCGCGGCTCGACCCGGAGTTATGCGTTGAACCGTTCGAACGCAATTGGAGTGTCGCGATATGCAACTTGGAGTGGTGTTCCCGCAAACCGAGATCGGCAGTGACGTCGGTGCGGTGCGCGCCTACGCCGAGCAGGTCGAAGCGTTGGGCTACCAGCATGTGCTGGCATTTGACCACGTCGTCGGCGCCGACCCGAACGTCCATACCGGCTGGAGCGGCCCCTACGACGTGCACACCACGTTCCACGAGCCCCTGGTGTTGTTCGGTTACCTGGCCGCAGTGAGCAGGACGCTGGAATTCGTCACCGGCGTCATCATCCTGCCCCAACGACAGACAGTCCTGGTCGCCAAACAGGCTGCCGAAGTCGATCTGCTGGCCGAAGGGCGGCTTCGCCTCGGAGTTGGGATTGGCTGGAACGCCGTCGAATACGAAGCACTTGGTGAGGACTTCACCACTCGCGGCAAGAGGTCCGAGGAACAGATCGACTTGATGCGCCGCTTGTGGACCGAGCAGACGGTGACATTCGACGGCAAGTTCGACAAAGTCACGGGAGCCGGTCTGGCGCCCTTGCCTGCACAACGCCCCATTCCGATATGGATCGGCGCGGCGTCCACCCGCGGCTATGAACGGGCCGGGCGGCTTGCCGACGGCTGGTTCCCGATGGTCGCGCCGGGACCTGAACTTGACGCTGCGCGTTCAGTGGTGGAGCGGGTGGCCGTGCACGCGGGCCGAGACCCCAAGACCCTCGGGATGGAAGCATGGGTCAGCTGGCGGGGCGACACTGACGACGTGGCCGACGAGGTGGCGAAGTGGTCCGAAGCGGGCGCGTCCCACCTGTCAATTAACACGATGGGCGCTGGCCTGGACACGGTCGATGACCATTTAGCCGCCCTAGCTGCGGTTGCCGACGCGATCCCGAAACGCTAGAAGCTACGCTCAGCCGCTCCCTACACCCCGGTGCCGCTCCGGTGCGCCGCACCACGGTGCGCATTGCCTCAGTCAGCATGTGGGCACGTTTCACGGTCGGCCCGACTTGGGGGAGTGCCCTGAATAATGCCGCGTGGCAGACGGCCTGGTTGTGTGTTGTCCGAGATAATTTTGGGGTGCAGGATCGATCGGAGAGTCAGCGGGAGAACCCGTAACAAGTTAGGCGCCACCTTGCACAACTTCGCGCGAACCCGTGCGCTTTCGCGAAGTTCTGGATGAGCGTGC
>JAOPWF010000448.1 GCA_025965815.1 Mycobacterium sp. | reverse complement strand
CATCTTGTGGCCGTCCCAGCCGATCATGCCCGCGTGCACGTAGTGGCGGGCGAATCGCCGCTCCCCCGTGACGGATTCGGCGTGCGCGGCGGAGAACTCGTGATGCGGGAAGATCAGATCGCTGCCGCCACCCTGGACGTCCAGATCGGTGCCGATCCTGGTGAGCGCGATCGCCGAACACTCGACGTGCCAGCCGGGCCTGCCCGGGCCGAACGGTGAGGGCCAGCTGGGCTCACCCGGCCGCGCTGCGCGCCACATCAGCGCGTCGAGCTCGTCGCTTTTCCCGGTCCGGTCGGGATCGCCGCCTCGCTCGGTGAACAGCCGCAGCATGGTGTCGCGGTCATAGCCCGACTCGTAGCCGAACTGGGCGGTGGCGTCCGCGTGGAAGTAGACATCGGGGTATTCGGCGTCGTCGACGACGTACGCCGCCCCGGACGCCAGCATTTTCTCGACCAGTTCCACTACCTCGGCAATGGCCTCGGTCGCGGCGACGTAGTCGTGCGGCGGCAGCACCCGCAGCGCGGCCATGTCCTCGCGGAACAGGTTCACCTCGCGCGTGCCCAGTTCGCGCCAGTCGATCCCGTCGCGGTTGGCCCGCTCGAACAGCGGGTCGTCGACGTCGGTGATGTTCTGCACGTAGTGCACCCGGTGGCCGGCGTCCAGCCAGCTCCGGTGGATCAGGTCGAACGCCAGGTAGGTGGCCGCGTGCCCGAGGTGGGTGGCGTCATACGGTGTGATGCCGCAGACGTACATCGTCGCGATTTCGCCAGGAGACACCGGACGGACCTGCCGGTCGGCGCTGTCGTAGAGGCGCAGCTGGGGGCCGTGTCCCGGCAACGCCGGGACATTCGGCGCCGACCACGATTGCATAACGTCGACTCTAGGGTGTTGCGTCAGGGCGCCCTCCGGATGGTGCGGCGTGGCTGCGTGCCGTTGTGAGGTACAACGACGGCGCCCAATCCATTCCCCGGTACCGGCCCGAAGCCGACTCAGCCGGTGCCGCGGATCGCGCCGAGCAGCACGTCGGCCAGCTCGGGGCGGCACATCAGCAGGTCGGGCAGATACGGGTCGCGCCGGTTGTAGCGCAGCGGGGAGCCGTCGAGTCGGGTGGCGTGCAGACCGGCGGCCTGCACCACGCCGGCCGGTGCGGCGGAGTCCCACTCCCACTGGCCACCGGCATGCACGTAGGCGTCGACGTCGCCGCGCACCACGGCCATCGCCTTGGCACCCGCGGAGCCGATCCGGACGGTCTCGATGTCGAGCCGGTCGCGCAACCGCCACAGCACCGCGGGCGGGCGGCTGGAACTGGCGGTGATCCTGATCGGGCCAGGGCGCTTCGGCGGCGGGGCCTTGACGGTGTCGCTGCGGTAGACCTCGCGGCGCGCCGGAAGCGAGACCGCCGCGTCGGTGATCCCGCCGTCGGGACCCGGTTGCTCCGGATGGGAGCGCTGCCACAACGCGACGTGCACCGCCCAGTCGTCGCGCCCCGGCGACGAGAATTCGCGGGTCCCGTCGAGCGGGTCGACGATCCACACCCGGCCAGACCGCAGCCGGGCGAGGTCGTCGACGGCCTCCTCGCTGAGCACGGCGTCGTCAGGCCGCTCCACCTTGAGGCGGTCCAGGATCAGCACGTTCGCCCGCTTGTCACCGGCGTCACCGAGATCGTAGGGATCGTAGAAACCGACCTCGTCGCGCACCGTCAGCAGCAACTCGCCGGCGTCGTGCGCCAGTTCGGCGGCCAGTGCCGCGTCGGTCAGGCTCACTATCTCAGTATTGCCGAAGTCAACGGATGAGACCGATTCGGGCGCCCGGGCCGCCTAGAAGGCCGGCCACGGGACCGGCCTGCGCCGGTCCGGACTCGGCATCACCGGGTTGTCCAGCAGCGCACCCGCTCGCCTGCGCAGCGCCCCGATCTCGCGTGGGGTGATGTGGCCCGCCAGCGCGGCACCCAGGCCGCCCCGCAGGTCGTCGCCGAGCCTGGCGACAGTGTCCAATGTCTCATCGTCGACGGGCTTACCGGCCCAGCCCCACAGCACGGTGCGCAGCTTGTCCTCGACGTGCAGGCTCACCCCGTGGTCCACGCCGTAGACCCGCCCGTCCACACCCGACAGGATGTGTCCACCCTTGCGGTCGGCGTTGTTGATCAGCACGTCGAACACCGCCATCCGGCGCAACCGCGAATCGTCGGCATGGATCAGTGTGACCTCGTCGCCCGCGTAGTCGTAGGCGCGCAGCACCGGCAGGTATCCCGGTGGGAGTTTCCCGGCGGGATACAGGTCGACCAGGTCGGGCCCGGCGTCCGGGTCGTCGTCCACGGCGTCCACGGCGTCGCCCGGCTGGTCCACCCACAGCTGGACCATGCCGAGGCCGGCCGGGCCATCGCGAATGATGGTGTGCGGCACGATATTCCAGTCCAGGGCGGCGGACACCAGGTAGGCGCCAAGCTCACGGCCGGCCAGCGTGCCGTCCGGGAAGTCCCAGAGCGGCTGCTCACCGGCGATGGGCTTGTACACACAGTGCACCTGCGATTCGCCCAGGTTGGCCTCGCACAGGAAAGTGGCGTTGCTCGCCGAACGAATGCGTCCAAGGACCGTCAACTCACCGCATCGCAGAGCTTGCCGGGCAGCTTCGGGGGCCGGATCGCCGCTATCAGGCCGCCCGTCCTCAGGTGTCAGGGTCATCGTCGGACTCGGCCAGGGCGCCCCGTCGGTACCCGTTGGTGCGCACGCAGATGTGGCCCTCCGGATCCAGCGGCTCGTCGCACAACGGGCAGGGCGGCCGGCCGGCCGAGATGACGCGATTGGACCGAGTCGCGAACTGGCGCGCCGATTCCGGCGTCAGAAAGACCCGCACCGCGTCGGGACCCTCCTCGGCGTCGTCAAGTACCACCGACGCGTCAAACTCGGTCTCCGATACCGCCAACAGCTCGACCACGACGGTCTGGGCTTCCGAGTCCCAGCCCAAACCCATGGTGCCGACCCGAAATTCGGCGTCGACCGGGGTGATCAGTGGGCTGAGATCCTCGACATCGGTGGCCTCGGGCGGGATGGGAGTGCCGAACCGCCGGTTGATCTCCAGCAGCAGTGCCGCGATTCGCTCGGCGAGCACCGCGACCTGCTGCTTCTCCAGAACCACCGACACCACCCGTGCGTCGTGCACTGCCTGGAGGTAGAACGTGCGGTTGCCGGGCTGCCCAACAGTCCCGGCCACGAAGCGGTCGGGTGTGCGGAAGACGTGGATTGCGCGGGACATGGCACCTCCAAAATACCGGCATAAGCACCTGAGCTGTAATTCCAACGGCGCACGGTGTTCAGTCGGTCGAGCCGCCCACCACCGCGTCATCGGACGGCAGGTCCTGCGCCTGGGCACCGTCGGGGTCGGGCGGCTTGGGCATCAGACCCGCGGCCAGCTGCGCGCCGGTGTGATTGACGTGCACCACAAAGGGCCGCAGCGGGGTGTAGCGGATGACACTCATCGACGCCGGGTCGGCGGAAATGCGCTGGAAGCTGTCCAAGTGGGCGCCCAGCGCGTCGGCGATGACAGCCTTGATGACGTCACCATGGCTGCAGGCGACCCACAGCGTGTCGCCCTCGTTCTCCTCGGCCAGCCGGCGGTCGTGCTCGCGCACCGCCGACACCGCGCGGGCCTGGACCTGGGCCAGCCCTTCGCCGTCCGGAAAGACCGCCGCGCTGGGCTGCTGCTGGACAACGGCCCACAGCGGTTCGGAGACCAGGTCGCCGATCTTGCGGCCGGTCCACTGGCCGTAGTCCACCTCGGAGAGCCGTTCGTCGACGATGGGCTCCAGACCGAGCGCTGCGGCCAGCGGTTCCACCGTGAGCCGGCAGCGCAGCAGCGGTGAGCGCACCACCGCGCGGATCGGCAGCGACCCGATCCGCTCCACCAGGGCCTGCGCCTGCTCGCGGCCCTTGTCGTCGAGCTCGACGCCCTCCGAACGGCCGGCCAGCGTGTTGGTCGTGTTCGACGTCGAGCGGCCGTGCCGCAGCAGGATGACCGTCACGTCGCCGTCACCACTCCGGTCGCGAGCAGGATCAGCACCACGCCACCGACGACCACGCGGTAGGCGACGAACCAGTACATGCTGTGCCGGACCAGGAACCGCAGGAACCAGGCCACCGCCGCGAAACCCACCACGAACGCGATGAGGGTGGCCACCAAGAGCTGGGCGCCGCTGGCGCTCATGCCCTCACTGACCGGGTGGAAGGCGTCGGGCAGTGAAAACAGCCCGGATGCGAGCACCGCAGGGATGGCCAGCAGGAATCCGAAACGCGCGGCCAGTTCCCGGTCCAGGCCGAGGAACAGTCCGGCGCTGATGGTGGCGCCCGAGCGCGACACCCCCGGCACCAGCGCCAGGCACTGGGCGAGGCCGACGATGACGCTGTCCTTCCAGGTCAGTTGCTCGACGTGGCGGGTCTGGCGGCCGAAGTGCTCGGCGGCGGCGATGACCGCTGAGAATAGCACCAGGGCGGTCGCTATGAGCCACAGGTTGCGCGCACCGGAGCGGATCTCGTCCTTGAACAACAGCCCAAGCACACAGATCGGGATGGTGCCGATGATGACGTACCAGCCCATCCGATAGTCCACGTTGTCGCGGTGGACCTTGCTGAACAGGCCACGGAACCACGCCGTGATGATGCGGCCGATATCCCGCGCGAAGTAGATGAGCACCGCGAATTCGGTGCCGAGTTGTGTCACCGCGGTGAACGAGGCACCCGCGTCGTCGGCGAAGAACACCCGGGACACGATCGCGAGGTGCCCGCTGGACGAGATCGGCAGGAACTCGGTCAAGCCCTGCACGATCGCCAGCACGATTACCTGCCACCACGTCATGGCTGCCACATCCACGCCGACGACCGTACCGTGGTCCGCTGCCGATCACCGGCCGGCTGCGGCGCCCGCGATTCAGTTGCGGTCTTGGGCCTGGCAGATCAGCTGAGTGTGGTGAGTTTTGCGCTGCCGGAGTAACGCAGCTCAGCCGCTGGGAGTGACACAGTTCGCTGACGCACT
>JAOPWF010000362.1 GCA_025965815.1 Mycobacterium sp. | reverse complement strand
GGTTTCGCGGTGGTCGCCGCAACCGTCGGCGACTGGGACGTCGCCGTGAAATCGGCCGCCCCGCGGGCCGTCAACCTCGTCGGCATCGTCACCGCCGGAGTGTTGGTGCTCACGTTGCATCGCACCGTTCACCGCAGGCGCGGACCGCTGAGCAATGCGCGGTCAAACCCAGTGTGATGGGATCAGCGCTATGGGTATCAAAGTGGCGCTGGAGCACCGCACCAGCTACACATTCGACCGGCTGGTGGAGGTACACCCGCATGTGGTGCGGCTGCGACCCGCCCCGCATTCGCGCACCCCGATCGAGGCGTACTCCCTGCAGGTCGAACCCGCCGACCACTTCATCAACTGGCAGCAGGACGCGTTCGGCAATTTCCTGGCGCGCCTCGTCTTCCCGAACCGCGCCCGCAGCCTCACCATCACCGTCGGACTGATCGCCGACCTCAAGGTCATCAACCCCTTCGACTTCTTCGTCGAGGACTGGGCCGAGACCTGGCCTGGTGGTCTTCGCGCAAGCGGCTCATTTCCCGGCTTCGAGTACCCCAAGGCGCTTCGCGAAGATCTCAAGCCGTACCTGCGTCCGGTGGACGAAGATGGGGAAGGCTCCGGGCCTGGCAGCCTCGTCGATTCCTGGGTGCGCAACTTCTCGGTCGCACCGGGTACCCGGACCATCAACTTCCTGGTCGCGCTCAACCGCGCGGTGAACGCCGACGTCGGCTACAGCCTGCGGATGGAACCCGGTGTGCAGACACCGGATTTCACCTTGCAGTCCGGGATCGGCTCGTGTCGTGACTCGGCATGGCTACTGGTGTCGATCCTGCGCCAGATGGGCCTCGCCGCACGGTTCGTGTCCGGCTACCTGGTGCAGTTGGCGTCCGACGTCGAGGCGCTCGATGGACCGTCCGGGCCTGCGGCGGACTTCACCGACCTGCACGCCTGGACCGAGGTCTACATCCCCGGCGCGGGCTGGATCGGCCTGGACCCGACGTCGGGACTGTTCGCTGGCGAGGGCCACATCCCGCTGTCGGCCACCCCGCATCCGGCATCCTCGGCGCCGATCAGCGGCGCCACCGAGCCGAGCGAAACGACGCTGGACTTCTCCAACATCGTCACCCGCCTCCACGAGGACCCCCGGGTGACGATGCCCTACACCGAGGCGGCGTGGGGGGCCATCACCGCGCTCGGCACCCGCGTCGACGCGCGACTTGCCGACGGCGACGTCCGTCTCACCATGGGTGGCGAACCCACCTTCGTCTCGGTGGACAACCAGGTCGACCCCGAGTGGATCACCGACGCCGACGGGCCGCACAAGCGTCAGCGGGCCTCCGCGCTGGCGGCACGGCTCAAGAGTGTGTGGGCCCCGCAGGGCCTGGTGCAGCGCAACCAGGGGAAGTGGTATCCCGGAGAACCGTTGCCGCGCTGGCAGATTGGTCTGCACTGGCGCACCGACGGCGAGCCGCTGTGGACGGACGACGCGCTGCTGGCCGACCCGTGGCCGACCGGAGCCGCTGGGCCGTCCAGTACAGCCACCCCGCCTGTGGCGGCCGCACCGGACGCGGGACAACAGGTGCTCGCCGCGATCGCCGGCGGGCTCGGGCTGCCGGCCGGACAGGTGCGCCCAGCCTACGAGGACCCGCTGAGCCGGCTGGCGAATGCGGTGCGCATGCCGGCCGGGAAGCCGGTCGCTCCCGAGGACGATCTCGAGGGCGACGCCGCCGACGGCCGCGCCACGCTGCTGGCGCGCCTCGACGAGTCGGTCACCGAGCCGGCCGCCTATGTAATGCCGCTGCACCGCCGCGACGACGACCTCGGTTGGGCCAGTGCCGACTGGCGGCTGCGCCGTGGCCGGATCGTCCTGCTCGACGGCAGTTCGCCCGCCGGACTGCGGTTGCCGCTGGACTCGATCAGCTGGGAACCGCCGCGACCGTCCTACGAGGGCGATCCGCTGACGGCACGGGACCCACTGCCCGTCGACCCGGAGGACGCCGACGCGGTGGTCGACGACTCCGACACCGCGCCGACGACCGCGATGGTCGCCGAGATCCGTGCCGGCCTCTTGTACATCTACCTGCCGCCCACCGAGAAGCTGGAGCATTTCGTCGACCTGATCGCCCGGGTGCAAACCGCCGCGGCCAAGGCGGACTGCCCAGTGGTGATCGAGGGCTACGGACCGCCGGCCGACCCGCGGCTTACCTCGATGAGCGTCACGCCGGACCCCGGCGTCATCGAGGTCAACGTGGCCCCCACATCGAGCTTCGACGAACAGCGGCAGCAGCTGGAGACGCTCTACGAACAGGCCCGGCTGGCGCGGCTGTCCACCGAGTCCTTCGACGTCGACGGCACGCACGGCGGCACCGGTGGCGGCAACCACATCACCTTGGGTGGCATCACGCCGGCCGACTCGCCGCTGTTGCGCCGTCCCGACCTCCTGGTGTCGTTGCTGACCTACTGGCAGCGCCACCCGTCGCTGTCGTATCTGTTCGCCGGCCGGTTCATCGGCACCACCTCGCAGGCGCCGCGGGTCGATGAGGGCCGCTCGGAGTCGCTCTACGAGCTGGAGATCGCGTTCGCCGAGATCGCCAGGGTGACCGCGGCGGGCGGCAACCAGCCGTGGGTCACCGACCGAGCGCTGCGCCATCTACTGACCGACATCACCGGCAACACGCATCGCGCCGAGTTCTGCATCGACAAGCTCTACAGCCCGGACAGCGCCCGCGGCCGGCTCGGGTTGCTCGAACTGCGCGGTTTCGAGATGCCGCCGCACTACCAGATGGCGATGGTGCAGTCGCTGCTGGTGCGCTCGCTGGTCGCCTGGTTCTGGGATGAGCCGCTGCGCGCCCCGCTGATCCGGCACGGCGCCAACCTGCACGGGCGATATCTGTTGCCGCACTTCATCATCCATGACATCGCCGATGTCGCTGCCGATCTGCGGGCACACGGCATCAACTTCGACACCAGCTGGCTGGACCCGTTCACCGAGTTCCGGTTCCCCCGCATCGGTACCGCGGTGTTCGACGGCGTCGAGATCGAGCTGCGGGGCGCCATCGAACCGTGGAACGTCCTCGGCGAGGAGTCCGCCCTTTCCGGCACCGCCCGCTACGTCGACTCGTCCGTCGAACGCATCCAGGTGCGGATCATCGGCGCCGACCGGCACCGCTACATCGTCACCTGCAACGGCCATCCGGTGCCGCTGCTGGCCACCGACAATCCCGACATCCAGGTCGGCGGTGTGCGGTACCGCGCCTGGCAGCCACCGAGCGCGCTGCACCCCACCATCACCGTCGACAGCCCGCTGCGTTTCGAACTCGTCGATGTCGCCACCGGGATGTCGCGGGGCGGCTGCACCTACCATGTCTCACACCCGGGCGGACGTTCCTACGACAACCCGCCGGTCAACGCCGTCGAAGCCGAATCACGACGTGGCCGACGGTTCGAGGCGACCGGATTCACCCCCGGTGCGGTTGACATGTCCGACATCCGTGAGAAGCAGGCACGCCAATCCACCGACGTTGGCGCTCCGGGCAATCTCGATCTGCGCCGAGTGCGTACCGTGCTGCATTAATGGGCTGTCACCGGGTAAACCCGGGTGGCGAACCGCAGGGTCGCAGTCCATTGGCGAGAAATCAGGAGGTGGGTCTTGTCTGCGCCCATCCCTGCTGACGCGGGTCACCAGCCGGCGGCCGCCACCCGCGACGCCGACCATCTGCTCGACCGGTACCGCGCCGCCCGTGCCCAGGAGACGCTGTTCGAGCTGCGCGGCGCGCAGTCCGGCAACGCCCAGACCGGATACGACGAATTCATCGATCCCGCAGGCGATATCCGCCCGGCCTGGACCGAGGTCGCCGAGGGCATCGGCGAGCACGGTCGCACTGGGCTGGACCGACTACGCAAAACGGTGCGCGGACTGGTCGACAACGACGGCATCACCTACATCGAGACCGACGGACACGGCGACGCCGTCACCAACGGCGACGGAGTCCTGGTAGCCGGGCCGTGGCACCTGGACGCACTGCCACTACTGATCTCCTCGGCCGACTGGGACACGCTGGAATCGGGCCTGGTGCAACGGTCCCGGCTGCTCGACGCCGTGCTGGCCGACCTCTACGGTCCCCGGCGGTCGGTCACCAGCCGGGTGCTGCCGCCGCAGTTGCTGTTCGCGCACCCCGGCTACATCAGGGCCGCGCGCGGCATCGAGATTCCCGGCCGGCACCAGTTGTTCCTGCACGGCTGCGACATCAGCCGCGCGACGGACGGCTCGTTCCGGGTGAATGCCGACTGGACCCAGGCCCCGTCGGGCGCCGGCTACGCACTCGCCGACCGCCGCGTCGTCGCACGCACCATCCCGGATCTGTACGAGCGGATCGGGCCCCGTCCCACCTCGCCGTTCGCGCAGGCGCTGCGGCTGGCGCTGATCGACGCCGCTCCGGAAGCGGCGGAGGAACCGGTGGTGGTGGTGCTGAGCCCCGGCATCCACTCCGAGACCGCGTTCGACCAGGCGTATCTGGCCAGCGTGCTGGGCTTCCCGCTGGTGGAGAGCGCCGATCTGGTGGTCCGCGACGGCAAGCTGTGGATGCGGTCGCTGGGCACGCTCAAGCGGGTGGACGTGGTGTTGCGCCGGGTCGACGCCGACTACGCCGACCCGCTGGACCTGCGCGCCGATTCCCGGCTCGGGGTCGTCGGACTGGTCGAGGTGCAGCGCCGCGGCGCGGTCACCGTCGTCAACACCCTGGGCAGCGGCATTCTGGAAAGTCCTGGGCTGCTGCGCTTTCTGCCCGAACTTGCCGACTTACTGCTCGGGGAGACCCCGCTGCTGGCGACCGCTCCCGTCTACTGGGGCGGCATCGACATCGAGCGCTCGCACCTGCTGACCCACCTGTCGTCGTTGCTGATCAAACCGCCCGTCGGCGGCGATGCCATCGTCGGGCCCGCGCTGTCAGCACGCCAACTCGACGATCTGGCGGCCCGCATTGAGGCCACACCGTGGCAGTGGGTCGGCCAGGAACTGCCCCAGTTCTCGTCGGCGCCCAGTGATCACTACCTCGGCGGGCTGTCCTCGGCCGGTGTCGGCATGCGCCTGTTCACCGTCTCCCAGCGTGGCGGCTACGCCCCGATGGTCGGCGGCCTCGGCTACGTGCTGGCTCCGGGGAACGCCGCCTACAAGCTCAATACCGTTGCAGCCAAGGATATCTGGGTCCGACCACCGGCGCGCGCGAGCGCCGAGCGGACACCGACGATACCGGCAGTGGAGCTGCCCGCGATGACCCCGAGCGGCACGCACGGCATCAGTTCACCACGCGTGCTGTCGGATCTGTTCTGGATGGGCCGCTACAGCGAGCGCGCGGAAAACCTGGCCCGGCTGCTCATCGTTACCCGCGAGCGTTACCACGAATACCGCTACCGCCAGGACACCGATGAAAGTCAGTGTGTGCCGGTGCTGCTGGCCGCGCTGGGGCAGATCACCGGAACTGACACCGGAGCGGACGGCGATTACGCCGAAATGATTGCCGTTGCGCCGACGACGCTGTGGTCGTTGACGGTCGACCGCCGCAGGTCCGGTTCGCTGGCCCAGTCGGTCGAACGGCTCGGGTTAGCGGCGCGCTCCGTCCGCGACCAGATGTCGAATGACACCTGGATGGTCCTTGGCGGCGTCGAGCGCGCGGTCTCCCCCAGAGCCGATTCGCCTCCTGAGTCGCGCAGCGAAGGCGACACCCTGCTGGCGTCGGCGCACTCGCAGACGCTCGCCGGGATGCTGGCGCTGTCCGGGGTGGTTGCCGAGTCGATGGTGCACGACGTCGGCTGGACGATGATGGACATCGGCAAGCGGATCGAACGTGGACTGGCCCTGACGGCGTTGCTGCGGGCCACCCTGGCAGAAGTCCGCAGTGCCGGCTCCGAGCAGACCATCACCGAGTCGACGCTGGTGGCCTGCGAGTCTTCGGTCATCTATCGGCGCCGCACGCTGGGCAAGGTTAGTGTTGCCGCCGTGGCCGATCTGGTGCTGTTCGACGCCGAGAATCCACGGTCGCTGGTCTACCAGCTCGAGCGGCTGCGGACGAATCTCAGGACGCTGCCCGGATCGTCGGGATCGTCGCGGCCCGAACGACTGGTCGACGACATCAGCACCCTGCTGCGCCGCCTTGACCCCGCCGACCTCGAGGAGGTCAGCGACGACGGCAGGCGCGGCGAGCTGACCGGGCTGCTCGACAAGATGCACAGCGCGCTGCGTGATTTGTCCGGCGTCATCACCGCGACGCACCTGTCGCTACCGGGTGGGATGCAGCCGTTGTGGGGTCCGGACGAGCGTCGAGTGGTGCCGTGACGGACGGGCCGATCGCCTCATCCGGCGGGCTGGGGATACCTCCCGCTTGCGGGGGCGAGCGAAGCGACCCGGGAATCAACACAGCCACCAGGTGCTACCAGGTCACCCACCGGACGATGTACCGCTACTCCGACGTCGTCACCAGCTCGTACGGCCGCGGCTTCCTGACGCCGAGAGACTCGGCGCGACAGCGTTGTCTCACACACGAACTGACCATCGATCCCGAGGCGGCCGACAGCTCGACGAGTCGCGACGTCTACGGCAACATCTGCTCGTACTTCCACGTCACGCAGCGGCACCGCAGCCTCACCGTCACCAGCGGGTCCGTCGTCGAGGTGGACCCACCGCCCGCCGAGCTGTACGGCGGCGGATCGGCGCGCGCGCCGTGGGAGATCGCCCGCCCGGTAGGGCTGGAAGGCGCGCTGGCAACGGAATTCGCCCTCGACCTGCAGCCGCCGGAGATCACAGACGCGGTGCGCGCGTACGCCACGCCCAGCTTCGCGGCGGAGCGTCCGTTGATCGACGTGTTGCGCGACCTCGATTCACGGATCCACTCGGACTTCACGTATCGCTCCGGCTCCACCACGGTGTCGACTGGAGTGGCGGAGGTTTTGGCGGCGCGCGAAGGGGTGTGTCAGGACTTCGCCCGGCTGGCGATCGCGTGCCTGCGCGCCAACGGCCTGGCCGCCAGTTATGTATCGGGCTATCTGGCGACT
>JAOPWF010000338.1 GCA_025965815.1 Mycobacterium sp. | reverse complement strand
CGCGCGCCGAAGATTCTCGATCTGCCCGACACGGTCTGGATCAACCGACCAGCCCAGGACACCACCCAGGAGACCGACACGACAGCCGCTTAACACCCACTGGACTCATCCACCTTGAAAAATTCCGCGCACCCGTGATGCGGTGTGAGTCGTGCGGCTAGTGGGGAGTCCTTCTTTCTCATCGACGACACCCGCGACCGCGCCCCACGGAGACCTGACGAACAATTCACCAAGGTTGTCCGCGGCAGCGTCGGGGTCTGCTTCGATGGGCTCGTCGAGTGTTACGTGGTAAACGCAGAAATCAGGATGTCTTGCGGCGATCGCGCGCGCGCCATCAAGGCGGGTTGTCGCGTATGTGTACTCCTTGCCATCGAGTGGGTCCAGCGTCCGGGGTAGCTGCGTCTCCTCCATTAAGGCCCTGCACATCGGCCCGGTAGTAGGCCGTGAGGCGTCGGTCTGTCGAGGGCTTCATGTCGGCTCCTTGGTTCTGTCGATACCGTCCAAGCGTCGCAGTCGCGTCGTCAGCCGTCTATGTGTTTCCAAACAGTCTGGGTGGCTCATCTGGTGTCGCCGCGAACGTTGTGAAGACGCCGATGCAACGCAAATCTGGCGTAGGACAGCGCCGTTGTCCACCGGCACCGCGAAAGGCCACCGGCGTTGTGTACCTCCACGTCGACAGGAGGCGCCGCTTCCAGAAGCCTCGAGTTGACCATGTAGAACGGAGTGAAAGCGGGGAAACCTATGAGCGGCTATCGGGTTGGCTACATTATCGGCAGCCTTTCAAGAGAGTCAATCAATCGCACGCTGGCCGAGGCGCTCGTCCGGTTGGCGCCCAAGGATCTGAAGTTCGTGGAGATTCCGATACGGGATCTTCCGTTGTACAACCGCGACGTCGACAGTGATTACCCGCCGGCGGGCCGAGCGCTCAAGAATGCGATCGCCGCAGTGGATGCGGTGCTGTTCGTAACCCCCGAGTACAACCGGGGCATCCCCGGCTGCCTGAAGAACGCCATCGACTGGGCCAGCCGCCCACATGGAACGAACTCATTCGCGCACAAGCCGTCAGCGGTGATCGGCGCCTCCCCGGGCAAGATCGGAACCGCTGTCGGGCAGCAGAGTCTGCGGAATGTGCTGAGCTTCTGCAATTCGCCATTGATGGAGGCGCCAGAGGCCTACATCCAGTTCACTCCCGGCTTGATCACCGAAGCGGGGCAGGTCACCGACGAGGGGACCGAGGCGTTTTTGCGCGATTTCATCGAAGCGTTCGAAGTGTTCGTGGCCCGTGTTCTCACGGTGGTACCGCCTGAAAGGTTGGGCGCCACTGGGTAACGACGTCGCAGAGCCGCGGACGTAGCGCCGCACTGCCGCCGAAGTGATGCCATTCCGAGGGTAAGGTTATCGCCACTTCGGGTTCAGATAGCGACGGACTTCAGGGTGCGGGGTTGCGCGATGGAGCTGATTGACCGGGACGCCGAGCGCGACACGCTCAACCGGCTCGTCGCGGCAGTCCGCGCTGGTGAGAGCCGGGCATTGGTGGTGTCTGGCGAAGCCGGTGTGGGCAAGACCGCGTTGCTCGATTACCTGGCCGAGCAGGCGTCGGGATGCCGGGTGGTGCGTACCGCTGGCTGCCACTCAGAGATGGAGCTGGTGTTCGCCGCATTGCATCAGTTGTGCGCCCCGCTTCTGGACAGCCTCGAGCGACTGCCCATCCCACAGCGTGATGCTCTGCGGATTGCGTTCGGCATGGGCGCCGGACCGATACCGGACAGGTTCCTGGTAGGGCTGGCCGTCCTGAACCTGCTTTCCGACGCTGCGGAGCCCCAGCCACTAATCTGTGTGGTCGACGACGAGCAGTGGCTCGATCGCGCGTCTGCCCAAGTGCTGGGCTTTGTTGCTCGGCGATTGGTGGCGGAATCAATCGGGATGGTCTTCGCGGCCCGTGTCCCCAGCGGCGATATCGCAGGGCTGTCGACCCTCACTGTTGGGGGGCTGCCCGAAGCGGATGCGCGAGCGCTACTGGATTCCGTCCTGACCGGACCACTCGATACGCGGGTGCGCGATCAGATCCTTGCCGAAACTCAAGGCAACCCGCTGGCAGTGCTGGAATTGCCCCGGGGATTGACTCCGCAGGAGCTGGCCGGCGGATTTGGACTTCCCAGCGCGATGCGATTGTCCGGCGGCATCGAAGAGAACTTCCGCCAGCGGGTGCACGTCCTCCCGGAGCAGACCCGGCGGCTGCTGCTGATCGCGGCGGCCGAGCCGGTCGGTGATCCGGTACTGCTGTGGCGAGCTGCCGCGAGGCTCGGGATTGGCCTCGAAGCGGCGGCGCCCGCAGTCGAGGCGGGCCTGGCCGAGTTCGGCACTCGGGTGCGGTTTCGTCATCCCCTCGTGCGCTCGGCAGCCTACGGGTCGGCGTTGCCGCAGGAGCGGCAAGCGGTGCATGCGGCTCTGGCTGAGGTCACCGATCCGCAGCTAGATCCCGATCGACGCGCCTGGCATCGGGCCCATGCTGCGGCGGGGCCGGACGAGGACGTGGCCGCGGAATTGGAGCGCTGCGCGGACAGGGCGCAAGCGCGTGGCGGCGTGGCTGCGGCGGCGGCATTCCTCGAGCGCGCCACGATGTTGACGTTCGAGCCCACCCGCCGCACCGACCGGGCGCTGGCTGCCGCGGGTGCGAACTTACAGGCCGGCGCTTTCGACACGGTGCGGCAATTGCTGTACATCGCGGAGACCGGAGCGATCACTGACTTGCAGCAAGCTCGCATCGACCTGATTGCAGCCGACCTCGCATTCGTCACAAACCGGGGCAGTGATGCCCCGTCCCTGCTGCTGAAGGCTGCAGACCGTCTCGAGCCAATCGACGCCGACCTTTCCCGGGCGACCTACCTGCAGGCATTTTCGGCCGCGATGTTGGCCGGTCGCCTGGCCCTCGGCGGTGGTGTGCTGGAGGTGGCACGCGCCGCCGAGGCCGCGCCGCCGCCCCGGCACGCAACGCGCACTCCCGACCTTCTCCTGGAAGGTCTGGCAGCGCACTTCGACAGGGGATATGAGGCCGGACTGCCGATACTGCGGAGGGCACTGGACGTCTTCGGCATCGGCATGTCGGTCGACGAGCAGCTGCGCTGCCACTGGGTAGCCGGCGTCGTGGCGCCACACCTCTGGGATGACGATCGCTGGTATCTGCTTTCCGAGCGGCATGTCCAGCTTGCCCGCGGCGTCGGCGCGCTGAGCGAACTGCCGCTGGCCCTCAATATGCGTGCGGTCACGATGTCGTTGGCGGGTGATCTGACCGGCGCAGCCTCCCTGGTCGGGGAATTTCAGGTCGCGATGGAAGCGACCGGCAGCCACCTCGCCCCCTACGCCGAACTAGGTTTGGCGACGTTGCGCGGCAGACAAGCCGAGGCGGCCGCGCTGATCGACGCGACCACCAGGGAGGTGAACCTCCGAGGCGAAGGCATCGGGATCGCCGTCGCCGAATGGGCGAACGCCGTGCTGAACAACGGCCTCGGTAGCTACAAGACGGCGATGCAGGCATCCCGGCGCGCCACCGCCTGCTCGGTGGAAATGGTGACACCGAGCTGGGCGACGGCCGAGCTCGTCGAGGCGGCAGTGCGCAGCGGACACCATGACGTCGCCGCCGACGCGCTGCGCCGGTTGGCGGAGAGGACCACACCCAGCGGCACCGACTGGGCGCGTGGCGTCGAGGCTCGTTCGCGCGCGTTGCTGAGTGAAGGTGACACCGCCGAGCGCTTCTACCGCGAGTCGATCGAGAGTCTTGGCAATACCCGCGTCCGCACAGAACTCGCCCGCGCTCACCTGATGTATGGCGAGTGGTTACGCCGGGAGCGTCGCCGGGTGGACGCGCGGGCACAGCTTCGCATCGCCCACGACATGCTGGAGGCGGTGGGGATGGACGCTTTCGCCGAGCGGGCCAGGCGTGAGCTACAGGCCACCGGCGAAACGGCCCGCAAGCGCACGATCGCCACCGGCGATGAGCGGCTCACGGCACAGGAGGCCCAGATCGCCCGGATGGCTCGCGACGGTCTGACCAATCCGGAGATCGCTGCCCGCATGTTCATCAGCGCGCGCACCGTCCAGTACCACCTGCGCAAAGTGTTCGCCAAGCTCGGCATCGAGTCACGCACGCAGCTCGACCGTGTCCTGCCCGAATGACGAGCCGACGGCCGTTGATCGCACTGTGCAGTGGCGGATGCGAACGCGTGCCCCCTCGGCTGACGATGAACCCTGACATCACAACGCCGCGCTGCCGGTTACCCGACTATTGATTCACGAGGAAGCCATGGACGAACTACTAGCCGCCGACGAACCTTCGGCAAGGCAACTCGACGAGTCTCTCGACGACGTCGCGCTGCACACCGAGTATCGCCGGCTCGTTGCGGAGCAAGCGGCCGTGCGGCGGGTGGGCACGCTGGTCGCGCGCGGCGGCGAGCCGTCGGAGGTGATCGGTGCTGTGGCCGAGGAAATGCGCCTGTGCGTGGGTGCGTTCACCGCCGGAATATGGCGTTTCGACACAAGCGACGAGATTACGCTGGTGGCCGCCGCCGCCCATCCGGCCGCGCTTGCCAAGTGGCCTGTAGGTACTCGCACGCCGATCGAGAGCGTCACCCTCGCAACGGTGGTGTACCGCACCGGCCTCCCCGCGAGGATAGACAGCTACGAGAACATTGCCGGGCCGATCGCCGCACGGGTGCGTGCGGTCCGCGTCCGCGCGGCGGTGGGAGTTCCGATCATCGTCGACGGCAGCGTCCGGGGATTGGCGGCCGTCGGTTCCGCGGAACCTGGCCCCATGCCGGCCGATACAGAGACACTCATCAGCCGGTTCGCCGAACTGATCGCCACTGCGGTGGTGGCGGGATTCCGCGAGGAGCAGAAGAGGCAGTTCCTTGGCGAGGCATCTCAACGTCCGTTCCTGATTGATTCGTTGCTCGAGGGGCGAGCCATTGATCGCTGGAGCTTGTGGGAAGCAGCCAGTTGTCTGCGGCTGCCGGCCAGTGGTCCGTTCGTGGTCATCGCCGCGGAGGTTCCCGCCCTGGGGACGGAGGCGTTGCCAGAGATCGAATCGAAGCTACGCAGCCTCGACGTGTATTCGGCATGGCGGCTGGAACCTGATCTGCAGATCGGGATCGTGCATGTCAACTCTGCGCGGCATCTTGACGAGACTCTTGCTTTGGTGTCTCGGTTGGCGCCGGATCGCGTCGGGGTCAGTTCGCGCTTCGATGACCTGCGCGACACGCCACAGGCGCTGCATTTCGCCAGAGTGATGCTGCGGGGCCGACCACACCAAGCCTCGCCCGTTGCGGTGTTCGACGGCTCGATTCTGGCCACCGCGGCAGTCGGTGCCCCTGCGGTGATGGTGAAATCGATCGGAAAGGCGTTGAAAGGCTTTGACGACCTTCCCGACGACGAGCGCGAGATGCTGTTCGAAACGTTTCGGGTGTGGCAGGACAGTGACGCATCGGTGCGCGGCGCCGCCGAAGTGCTTTTTTGCCATCCCAACACAGTGCGCCACCGATTGCGTCGGATCGAGAAACGCACCGGCCGAACTCTGTCACGCCCAAAGGATGTCGCCGAACTCTGTCTGGCCTTCGAAGTGCATCGCCGTCTGATGTAGCCGTATCGATGATGGTTCCGTAGACCGGCGCTGTCCGCCGGCACCTCGACGCTGCAGCAGCGTTGTATCGGATGACAACGCGTGATACCGCGGCAAGAGCGAGTATTGGATGTGGTCCCGTCAAACTGGACGGAGCGACCACCCCCGTCATGCGGGTTACGCAATCAAATTCACTGGAGCACTATGAACAGCTTCTGTCTGGCCGAGTAGACCCGCAGAGATCATGATGTGGGTGTGGGCGATTGGTGCGTTCTCTCTCGCGGCGGTGGTGAATCAGATTGCCATCGCCCTGTGCCGGCGCGCACAGGCGGCAATAGAACCCGATCTTGACGAGCAGCCGTAATCTGAACCGCAATCTCGCCGATGAACATGAAACCACCGAGTTCGCATAGTGTTCGGGAAGACTGACGACGTTGCCCTCGGCGGATAGAGAGCGCTTATCTGCGCAGCATCTTCGTGCTCATTGGCCGCCCTCGGATGCTGACACCACCCAGGACGGCTCGCTGCCGGCGTGCACTTCACACGCGAGCTTCTTGATTGCCTCGCGCAGAGTCGACACGGTAATGGAATCGATGACTCGGTGTTCCGCAATGCCATCGGCATCCTCGGTTTGGTGCGACCAGACACCGCTGTAGCAGCCCGCAGCACGGCCGATTACGGCTAACGGCTTGTCATGTAGGGCAGCTTGATCCCATCCCCGCGTCAGCCAATCGATGGCGTTATGCACCAAAGCGGGTACGCGCCCGTGGTAGTTCGTCACGACCAGCACCGCGTCCGCCTCCGCTGCGGCCGTGCGCAGGGCTCCGACAGAACTCGGCGTTCCGCGCCCTTCTAATCTTTCGCTGTACCGAGGCAGGTCGCCGAGGCTGTCGAACATATTCAACGTTATACCGTCCGCTGAACAGTCGGCCTCGACCTTTGCGAGTTCGCGGATGACGGAACCTGCACGGAGTCCTACGATTGTCAACACCTTGATATCCGTCATGGGAGAGCCCGTCGTTGTGTTTGGGTAGTAGCACTCATCGCGTCCTTGTCTGCACTCAATTCCTGGCATCCGCGAGAACGGTGCCATCGCCTGCACTTGGACAACTCGATCGTTCGACGAACCGCAGAGCCTGTCGATCTCGTCGGACATACCAATGGTTGCGCGCTGTTGTGCGTGACGACATCGACGCCTGCCCTCTGCGCGCTTGATGATCGAGAGGGCAGTCCGAATCTGAAGTGGGCAACGACGTCCGCCGGCGTGGGACTCCAAGACCCCGTCCTTAGACCGCGCAAGGAGCGTCATGAATAGCCTTGTTGGGCGACAACTGTGGAAATGCAAGCCAAGTCGGCATGGTGGCAGCATGGTGCGGCTATCGAGGAATCTCCGGAGGACCGTCGGTGCAGGCACGGTGGTTCGATGACTCTCTCCGAGATCTTGCCGTCGCTGCGGCACGCCGCCACGCCACGAATAGACCGGGCGATATGGCCTTTGACCGCGCACGTCGATGAGCTGGGTCGACTTTGTGTCGGTGAGATGGCGCTGACCGAAGTCGCCGATGAATTCGGCACCCCGACCTGCGTCATCGACGAGGCCGACTTTCGTCATCGGATTCGGCGCTACCGCGCGGCGCTCCCGGAGGCCCGCTTGACCTATGCCGGCAAAGCGCTCCTGACCACCGCCATCGCACGGTGGGTCACGGAGGAGGGAGCAGGTCTTGGCGTGAGCTCAGGCGGCGAGCTTGCAACCGCGCTCGTCGCGGGAGCGGACCCGAACCGAATCGTCGTGCATGGCATGGCCACAACTCCCGGCGAGTTGCACAAGGCGGCCAACGCCGGGGTCGGACGGGTCGTCGTGGACAGCCCAACAGAGGTCGCCTTCCTGGCCGCCGGTGTGCGTCAACCTCAAGCCGTACAAGTCCGCGTTTCGCCGGACATCGATTTCCACGAACACAGTTCCGTGACCGCAGATCTGACCGACCAGACGCTGGGCTTCGCGCTCACCGACGGGCATGCCGCCGCCGCGATCCAGCGGGCGCTGGATCAGCCGCTGCTTGACCTGGCCGGTCTGCAGTGTCATATCGGTTCGCAGGTGACCGACGCTTCGCTCTACGGCGAAGTCATCCGACAGATGGTCCCCCTGATGGCCGACGTTCGTGCCCGTCACGGGGTGATCCTGACCGAGCTGAACATCGGTGGCGGACACGGTGTCCCGTATGTGTCCGGCGACCCGGAGTTGGATCTCGATGCGCTCCGGGACTTCATCGACGATGCGCTGGACGCGTCGTGTGCGGCCGAGAGCTTTCCCCGCCCAACTATCGTGGTCGAGCCGGGTCGCGCGATCAGCGCACGCGCCGGTATCACGCTCTGTCGGGTCCTGTGGGTGCAGTCACAACCCGGCGGCCGCGCCATCGTGGTGGTGGACGGCGGATTGAGCGACAACCCGAGGGTCGCACTCTATGACGCGCGCTACACCATCGCGCTCGCCAACCGTCACCCAGTCACACAGACGCAGCCGATGACGGTCGTCGGCCGACATTGTGAATCAGGCGATGAGATCGCCCGCGACGTACCGCTACCGGCCGATCTACGTGCCGGCGACTTGGTTGCGGTGGCGTGCACCGGCGCTTATCACCACAGCATGGCGTCGACGTACAACATGGTGGGCCGGCCACCGCTCGTCGCCGTGAAGGACGGACGCACCCGCGAACTGGTGCGCCGGGAGACGATCGCCGACCTATTGTCCCGCGACCGCGCCTACACCGAACCGCCACCTATACGGCGTGGGCGCATCGACAGCGGCTGTGAAGCGCTTCTCCACGGCGAGTGATCCGCGTCGGGTGTCGGTGGCGACATATCGCGGTGTGCAGTGTTGTCCACGACGACATCGACACCCGTGCTGATGCGCTCGACGATCGAAGGGTCGCGCCAACCATCGACGTATGCCAAACCGGTTGGCTGCGGACTGATTAACCCGCACAGATCGGAGATGGCAATGGCCACGAGTTCTCAAGACGTGGAGCGTCTAACCGGGCAGGAGTCGCAGGGGGGTGCACCGGTTGCCGCCGCCGCTCTCATGTTGACCAGCGCGATATTGACCTTCTTTGTCGGTGTATTTGCCCTTACCGCCAACGACTTGGTGGTTTCGGGGCCCGGCTACGAATACACCTTCCGAATCTCCGGTTGGGGATGGGTGAACCTACTGACGGCAATGGTGGTGGCCGCAGTCGCCGTTGCCCTCTTCATGAACGCCACGGGGGCACGGGTCGCGGCAACCGTCGTCACCTGCTTGGCCATCGTGGTCTCCTTCCTCTGGATGCCGTTTTACCCCTCGGGCTCAATTGTGTTGATAGCCCTTGACGTCGTGGTCATTTGGGGCGTCACGACGTGGAACACGTCGCGTGGATCGGCATGAGGCCGACGACCGACCGCTTGTGATCGGTATGGGTTTCACTGCGCCCGAACGTGACGCGCGCAGATCGGAAAAGCGCCTTCGGGCGTGGGCCGCGTCACGCAGGCACTTCGCTCTTAGTACGTCCGTCGCCAACCCGGGTGATCTCGCTCGCCCATGTTCTTTGCCGCCCTTGTCCGCAACGCCGCGGGTACGCGAATCGGGAGAGTCAGCGACATCGTCGTGCGCTGGGACGCCGGCAGCGAATACCCGGCGGTAACCGGGGTTCTCGTCCGAGTGCGCAGCGCCTTTGCGGTCGTACAACAGGCGGACGTGACGTTGACTCAAACCGAAGTCCGCCTGCGATCGAATGCACAAGTGATGTGGCGGCCGGTATGGTGGGACGACGACGTATGACTCTCCCGATTCGCGTACCCGCGGCGTTGCGGACAGGGCTAGCCCTGGCCCGTGACGTTCTTGATCGCCGGCTTGTCGACACGCCCGGTGCACAGGTCGTGCGGGCAGCCGACGTCTATCTCGTCAACGGGCCGCAGGGCTGGGAGCTGGCTGGTATCGACGTGGGCGTGCGGTCCTATGGCAGAAGGCTCGTTACTCGGCGCAGGGCCTGCCCCCCGCCGGATCGGGTCATCGGCTGGACCCAGTTGCAGGCGTTCGTGGCGCGGTTCACGGACACAACCACGCCGTCGGATTCCGCGCCGACGATCGCGGCAGGCACCCCAGGGAGCGGTCTGCAGTTAGGCGCTCGGCCGCCCAACTGAAAGAGCTCCGCGGCCCGGAAGTGGCGGCACTCCTTACCGATCTGAGCCGCCATAAGCAGGCCGAGTTGGTCACGGTGGCACACCCGTC
>JAOPWF010000318.1 GCA_025965815.1 Mycobacterium sp. | reverse complement strand
GTGGTCGCCAGGAACCGGCTGTTGTCAGCGTCCAGTCGGCCGATGATGATGCCGGTCGTCGTCGGCCAGTCATATCGGACGGTGTAGGTCTCGATGGTCGCGGGACCGTCGGCGGTGTGCACCGTCTTGACCGTGGGCCAGCTCGCGATCTCGTCCTGCAGCAGGGCGTTGCGATGAGGTTGCCAGTTGTTTCCCGCCCCGCCGAAATACGGCAGTCCACCGGTGAGTGTCAGACCGCGCGAATCGTCGGTCGCCAGACCGGTGCCATCACAGATGTTGAAGACGGGCCACAGGAAGCAGCTGTACAGGTCGAACGTGGCGATGTCGTCGAGTCCGATTCCCGCGACGGCCAGCGCCTCCCCGACGGCAAGAACGGATGCCGGCCCGTTGCTGAGATCCACCCTGTCCAGCAGATTCTGCTCCCGCACATCGGCGTGACCGCGTAGGTACACCCACTTCTCCCCGGGCACGCCCAACCAGCGGGCAGTGTCAACGGACATCAACAGCGCGGCGGCACCTTGGTTCACCTGATCCCGCGCGACCAGCAGCCGCAGGTACGGATCGCAGATCATCCGGTTGCTCTCCGTGACGGTGCCGATCTCTTCGACCGAGCGTTCCACTGGGGACGCGGCGAACGGATTATTGGCCGCCACCTTGGTGAAGGGAGCGAACAACTCGGCCATCTGCTCCAAGTACGCTTCCGGGGTCAGCCCGAGCCGACCTCGCCGGGCGTTCTCCAGCAGCGCGTACTGGACCGGCGCACCGACCAGACCGTGCGCGACGGTGTAGTCGTCGAAGAGTCCCTCGAGCCCGTAACCCCGGTCTTCGAGCGATCCCCCGACCGTCTCGGTGAAGTCGGGTTTGCGTTCCGCCTTGGCGAAATGCCGCTCGGTGGACGTCGCGTCGGAACCGAATACCAGGGCGACCTCGGAGTCGCCCGCGGCGATCATTCCGGCCAGTTCGGTGATCAGGTGCTGTGGTCCCTGACCGCCGATGGGCTCCAGGATGGCCCGTGCGGGAGCGGCTTTCAGTCGCGTTGCCACCGACCGCGGATAGTTGTTCGAGCTGCCAAGCACCGGATTCGCATGCGGCCCTGAGATTTCGAACTGGCGAATGCCGGCGACGGTGTCGATGGCGTTGGAGACAGCGGCGATATCGGCGACGCCGCAGTCCTCCAACGCCGCCCACGCCGCTGCGGAGGCCAGCTCGACCGCCGACATACTCCGGTAGTTTGGGTCGTCGATCCGCTAGGCATTCTGCCCAACGCCGACCACGACGGGCGTGCGCGGATCAACCCCCACCGCTAGGCGCTTTCCAGAATCTCCCGCGCCAGGGCCGCGGTCTCAGACGGGGTCTTGCCCACCTTGACGCCCGCGGCCTCGAGTGCTTGCTTCTTGGCGGCGGCGGTTCCCGATGAACCCGAGACAATGGCGCCGGCGTGGCCCATCGTCTTACCTTCGGGCGCTGTGAATCCCGCGACGTAGCCGACGACCGGCTTGGAGACGTTGGCCTTGATGTAATCCGCGGCCCGCTCCTCGGCGTCGCCACCGATCTCGCCGATCATCACGATGACCTTGGTCTCGGGATCCTTCTCAAAGGCTTCGATGGCGTCGATGTGGGTGGTGCCGATGACGGGGTCGCCACCGATGCCGATCGCGGTGGAGAAGCCCAGATCGCGCAGCTCGTACATCATCTGGTAGGTGAGCGTGCCGGATTTCGACACCAGCCCGATCGGGCCCTTGCCCGTGATGTTGTTGGGCGTGATGCCGACCAGCGACTCGCCGGGGGTGATGACGCCGGGGCAGTTGGGTCCGATGATGCGGGTCTTGGCGCCCTTGTCGACGTTGTAGGCCCACGCATAAGCGCTGTCCTGCACCGGAATTCCCTCGGTGATGACGACCAGCAGCGGGATCTCCGCGTCGATCGCCTCGATGATGGCGTCCTTGGCGAACTTCGGCGGGACGAAGGCGATGGAGACGTCGGCGCCGGTCTCCTTCATCGCCTCGGCGACGCTGCCGAACACCGGCAGCTCGACGTCGTTGCCGTCGGAGTCCTGGTGCGCCACCGTGGTTCCGGCTTTGCGGGCATTTACGCCGCCGACCACCTGGGTGCCGGCCTTGAGCATCAGCGCGGTGTGCTTGGTCCCCTCGCCACCGGTGATGCCCTGGACGATGACCTTGGAGTCTTTAGTCAGAAAAATTGCCATGGGTCAGGTCCTCTCAGGCGTTCGCGAGCTCGGCGGCTTTATCGGCACCGGCGTCCATCGTCTCGGCCTGGATCACCAGCGGATGGTTGGCTTCGGCCAGGATGCGCCGGCCCTCGTCGACGTTGTTGCCGTCGAGGCGGACGACCAGCGGCTTGTTGGCCTCGTCACCGAGGATCTGCAGCGCCTTGACGATGCCGTTGGCTACCGCGTCGCAGGCCGTGATGCCGCCGAAGAAGTTGACGAAGACGCTCTTGACCTGAGTGTCATTGAGAATGACGTCCAGGCCGGCCGCCATCACCTCCGCCGAGGCGCCGCCACCGATGTCGAGGAAGTTGGCCGGCGTCACACCGTCGTGTTTCTCACCGGCGTAGGCGACGACGTCCAGCGTGGACATCACCAGACCCGCGCCGTTGCCGATGATGCCGACCTGGCCGTCGAGCTTGACGTAGTTGAGGTCGTTCTCCTTGGCCTTGAGCTCCAGCGGGTCGGTGGAGTCGCGATCCTCGAACTGCTCATGGTCGGGATGCCGGAAGTCGGCGTTCTCGTCGAGGGTGACCTTGCCGTCCAGCGCCAGGATCTTGTCGTCGGGGGTGCGCACCAGCGGGTTGACCTCGACCAGCGTGGCGTCCTCGCCGATGAAGACCTCCCAGAGCTTCGCGATGGTCACGGCGGCGGCGTCGAGCACCTCCTCGGGCAGGTGGCCCTGCTCGGCGATCGACCGCGCGAACGCGAGGTCGACACCCTTGACGGCGTCCACCGGGACCCGGGCCAGCCGGTCGGGCTTGGTCGCGGCGACCTCTTCGATCTCCATCCCGCCCTCGACCGAGCACATCGCCAGGTAGGTGCGGTTGGAGCGATCGAGCAGGAAGGAGATGTAGTACTCCTCGGCGATGTCGCTGGCCTCGGCCACCAGCAGCTTCTTCACGATGTGGCCCTTGATGTCCAGGCCGAGGATGTTCTGTGCGTGCGTGAACGCGTCGTCGGGAGTGGCCGCGTACGTCACTCCGCCGGCCTTGCCGCGGCCCCCGACCTTGACCTGCGCCTTCACCCTCACCGGCTTGCCGATCTCCTCGGCGATCGCCTTGGCTTCCTCGGCGGATTCGGTCACCCGCCCGGGCGTGGTCGGCACGTTGTGCTTGGCGAACAGCTCCTTCGCCTGATACTCGAAAAGATCCATGGGCTCACTGTCTTGTCGGCGTTGACGTCGGTTCTAGA
>JAOPWF010000247.1 GCA_025965815.1 Mycobacterium sp. | reverse complement strand
GGGTGGTGTGGCGGTCTCCAATGCGCACGGCACGGTGACCGGCGCGGCCGGCGGTGTGCTGCTGCGCCCGTTCGCCCGGCTGATCAGCAAGGACGGTGACAGCGTCACCACCTACGGCGAACCCTGGAACATGAACTAACGACCGACGCCAACCATGCCCGTAGCCCGCCGCGAACCCCCCTGTCGCGGCGGGCTACGCCTCAAGGGTCCCCGATGACTTTGCCGGTGGTCGGCGCGATGACGCTGTCGGGATTCGAGCACAAGTGGTACTTCCTTTTCCTGCTGGGGATCCTGGCGCTGATCGGGCTCTACGTCGTCGTGCAGATGGCCCGGCAGAAGCGGGTGCTGCGGTTCGCCAACATGGAGTTGCTGGAAAGCGTGGCGACCAAGCGGCCCATCCGCTGGCGGCATCTGCCTGCGATCCTGCTCATCGCCGCGCTGCTGCTGCTGACCGTCGCGATGGCGGGTCCGACGAACGATGTCCGGATCCCGCGCAACCGCGCGGTGGTGATGCTGGTGATCGACGTGTCGCAGTCCATGCGGGCCACCGACGTGTCACCGAACCGGCTGGCGGCGGCGCAGGACGCGGCCAAACAGTTCGCCGACGAGTTGACGCCGGGGATCAACCTCGGCTTGATCTCCTATGCCGCCACTGCGACCGTCTTAACCGCGCCCAGCACCAACCGCGCCGCCACGAAGGCCGCCATCGACAAGCTGCAACTGGCCGACCGTACCGCCACCGGCGAGGGCATCTTCACTGCGCTGCAGGCGATTGCGACGGTCGGCGCTGTCATCGGCGGCGGCGGCGCCCCGCCGCCGGCGCGGATCATCCTCTTCTCCGACGGCAAGGAGACGGTGCCGACCAACCCCGACGACCCCAAGGGCGCCTTCACCGCCGCCCGAACGGCCAAGGAGCAAGGTGTTCCCGTCTCCACAATCTCGTTCGGCACGCCTTACGGCTACGTCGACATCAACGGCCAGCGTCTTCCGGTGCCGGTCGACGACGCGACATTGAAGAAAGTCGCCGATCTGTCCGGCGGCACTTCGTTCAGCGCGTCGAGCATCGCCGAGCTCAAGAATGTCTACGCCACGCTGCAGCAGCAGATCGGCTACGAGACCATCAAAGGCGACGCCAGCGGCGGATGGCTGCGACTCGGCGCCGCGGTCCTGGCGCTCTCGGCGCTTGCCGCTCTGCTGATGAACCGCCGCCTACCCAACTGACGAACGCTGGATCGGCTTTCGACGCAGTGCTTTTGGTGGCAACCGACGAGCAGGACGTAGGAGGGGCGACATCCTCAGCGTCTTCTCAGCGGGCCGGTGCGATGGTGGATCCCGCGGTGCCGGTCGACGCCGTGGCCTTCTCGTTTAAGGAGGAAATCTGGAAAACCCCTGCGTTCCCTATCTTCTTGGGCCGGCGACGACCCCTAGCGTCCCAGCCACGTAGAACAGGACCGTTCAACCTCTAGGTCGGCGCGGCATGGTCCCGGCAATTCGTACGCTCTCGTTGACGCCTTTGCGGCGAGCCGAGGACGACCGTGCCGCGTCGACCGGGTGGACACACGGAAGTCGGGTTATGACAGAGATTCTCCTTCTCGCCGCGGCCGCATTCGCGGCGATCGCGGCGTCGGCGATCCTGATCGATACCGGCTTGGCCGAAGCCGCTCCGAATGTAAGCGGCAAGACATTCGCTGCGGCACAAGAGGAGTTGAACGAGGCGGGCTACACAGCGGTGGCGTCCGCATCTGCTGTCCACGAGATACCGCAGAGCGAATGCCTTGTAGTCCGCCAAAAGACCTCGAATTCATGGGTATTCCTCGCGCTGAGCTGTGACGCGACAACAGAAAAGTTCAGTAGCCGCTGAAGCGCTGGGACGGGCCGACGAAGCTAACCTAACGGCCGCCCGCGCGGTTTGATGGTCAGTCGGCGAGCCGTGGGAACAGCAAGGTGGCGTTGTCCCGATTGATGGCGGTGTGATCGGTGCCGGGATGGGCGTCGATCGCGGTGAAGTACTGGACTGCTGCGGGCGCGGCGAACGGCCAGTCGCTACCGAACGGAACGTGTCCAGCCTGGGCGAAGGCGAGCATGCTCGGCAGGGCGGCGGCGCTGCCGGACAGGGCGGTGTCGAAGTATAAGTTGGAGAAGTCTTCGAGGGTGTCCAGCGGATTGCGGCCATCCTCACCGACCAGGACGGCCGCCATCCGGTGTGCGGCGTAGGGGACGAATCCGCCGGCGTGGCTGAGGACGAATTTGATAGGCGGGTAACGGCGAACCGCGTTGTTGCGTATGAGCAGATTGCCGTGCGGGTGGTGTCGAGGAGGAAGTCAACAAGCACCTCACCAAGTCGCGGGTTGCTCTGCGGGCGTGAACATCCGGACGCACGCCTCCAGTTACGAGGAGTCGCAGGCTGAGGTCGCGAAGATGGTGGAACAGCTGCGGCGCAACGGATGGAGCGGCGATACGGACTTCCAGAGCCATGCGGCGGTGGTGAAGAGGAACGGCGTGGACGCGCGCTTCGATGTTTACCACCCGGACGACAGGCTCAGCGCCATCACCCTCTACGGCGAGTGCCGAGATGTCACGACCACACAGAACACCATGAACGAACCCGTGCCGCCGGCCGAATTGCAATAGCCTTACGCGACAAGCTTCCGCGTTACTGGCTCTGCTGAACCATCCCGCCGCGCTGCGGCACCTGAACGTATCCGGGATTGTTGACGGCGTAGGACAGGCACCCCGGAATGTTGCGACACGCGATGATCGCGCCCGCACTGGGCGAGCCGCCTATAGCGGGGGGTGGCGCCGAGGGGATGCCACACGGTGCGACGTAGGGATTGCCCGGCTGTATATTGGAGCCGCAGGGATCCGCCACGGTGCGAGGCGCCGGGTCAGAATTTGGACCTGCCAGCAGGGCAACTGTCGGCGCGGCCATGATGGCGATGGCGAATCCACCCGCAATCGCCACTCGCCTTGCCGTACGCGGAAGAATCATCACGTCACCCACAACCTCTCGCCCCGCCGGCAAATTCTACAACTGGAATGCCGGACGGCAATACCTTACGCTCGTCGAGGCGATTTATCGGCAGCGGCGGCTAGGTCGGCCGTAGGCCGCTGACCAGCAGACGCACGAGTCGGCGCTGCTGGTCCGCGTCGCGGTCGGGCTGTTCGGACACCCACGCGATGGCTGCCGCCATGTCCAGCACGTCATCGACGTTGACATCGCGTCGGATCAGAGTCTGGTCGGCCGCGCGCGCAATCAGGTCCGCGCCCGCGCCGCGCGCCAACCGGCACATACTCTGATCGTCCGGCGCCGCTGCCGGCGGGCTGACCAACGTGCGGGCCAGGCCGTCGAAGACACTGCCCTGCTCGATGAACGCATTGAGCCAACGGTGCAACGCGTCCAGCGCGTCGGGCTCGTCGAGCAACGCCGTGCCGAGATCGCAAATTTGGCCCAGTCCTTCGTCAATCACCGCCAGCACCAGATGATCTCGCGTCGGGAAATGCCGGTACAGCGTTGCCGGTCCAACGCCCGCGCTGCGGGCCACGTCGTCGAGCGACGCGGTCACGCCCTGCCGGCTGAATGCCTCGCGCGCGGCGTCGAGCAGCAGGCCGCGGTTGCGTGCCGCGTCGGCGCGCATCGGGCGCGCCGGGCTGGGTGTCTGCGTCAACGCCGACCCTTCCACTAGACAAACGGAGGATGACTCCGTATATATGATCCGGAGATAGACTCCGAATTCTACCGAAGGGCCCGGCGATGCGGATCTCCATCATGGTGTTTCCTCAACCCGACGATCCGAGAGGACTCGACGGCGTCGTGTCGGAAATCGCCGCGGCTGCGGACGCCGAGTTCAGTCGGGCGTGGGTTCCGCAACTCCCACCGATGAACGGGGTCGCCGGTTGGGATGCGCTGACCGTGCTGGCGCTGGCGGGGCAACGGGTGCCCGACATCGAGTTGGCCACGGGTGTGGTCGTCGCCTATGCCCAGCACCCACTGGTGATGGCGCGGAACGCTCTCACGACCTCGGCCGCGGTGGGCGGACGCCTCGTGCTTGGCATCGGGGTCAGCCACCGCGCTATGGTCGCCGACGTTTTCGGCTATGCCTATGAAGCGCCGGCGGCCTACCTCCGTGAATACCTGGAAGTGCTGACGCCGGCCCTGGCCGGAGAACCGGTCGACCACCACGGGCAGCGGCTGACGGCGGTGGGCCAGGTGCTCGCCCCCGGAGCGTCCGCGCCGCCGGTGATAACCGCCGCGCTGGGGCCGCTGATGCTCGATCTTGCCGGTGAACTGACCGACGGCACCGTGACGAGTTGGGCGGGCCCCAGGGCGCTGGAAAACGACATCATCCCGCGGATCACCAAGGCCGCCGCGGGGGCCTGCCGCCCGGCGCCGCAGATCATCGCGGGTCTGCCGGTGGCGGTCACTTCCGATCCCGACTCGGTGCGCGCACAACTCGCACAGACGTATCAGATGGCGGAGCAGACGCCGGCTTACCGAGCGATCCTGGCCAAGGAGGGCGCCGCGGGGGTGGCGGACGTGAGCATCGTCGGCGACGAACAGGAGGTCACCGCGCGGTTGCGCAGGTTCGCCGATGTCGGTGTGAGCGAGTTCGTCGGTTCGCCCCACGGCGATGCGGACACCCGCGCTCGCACCGTCGAGTTCCTGGCCGCCACGCGGGTGTGACCACTGGTGGTGTCGGTCACTCTCAGTTCGGCATTTCCCGTTCACCGCGCCGGAAGCACCGTGGCTGCCTGTGCCCACCGATTGCGAGAAAAGCGAAATCGTGTAATGGATTGTGTGAAGTCTACTGAGCCAGAGCACAAGTCGGTGGCCATCGCGCAACGTTTCAGCACCAGTGGCAAGGAGTCGACCGCCGTCCTGCCCGCACCGCGCAGGGAATCGATGGCGCTCAAGACCGACATCCGGGGGATGACGCACGAGTACCCCGACTACTTTGTCGTGGGGCGAGAGAAGATCCGCGAGTTCGGCTCAGCTATCAAGAGCGAGGACCCCGCGAGCCTCGAAGAGTCCGCAGCGGGCGAACTCGGTTACGACGGCATCGTGGCCCCACTGACATTCCTGACCGTCTTCGCGGTATTGGCGCAGAAGGACTTTTTCCGCGTCGTTGACGTCGGCATGGAGACGATGCAGATCGTTCAGGTCGACCAGAAATTCGTCTACCACAAGCCCGTGGTGGCGGGCGACAAACTGTGGTGCCGCTTCGACATCGTGTCAGTGGACGAGCGGTTCGGCGCAGACATCGTCGTCACCAAGAACACCTGCGTCAACGAGACGGGGGAGTTGGTGATGGAGGCCTTCACGACGCTGATGGGCCACGAAGGCGACGATTCCGTCAAGATCGACTTCATGTAGCAGTAGGTCGGACTTCGCCACCTGTTGTGCATCCTTCGGATGCCAGCGTGCGCGCGGTCAGGCCGGTGTGAGGCCGAGTCGTTGGGCGGTTGTCGAGAGTGCCTCGAGGTGCTCGTCGACGGACGCAAGCCCCGCGCCCATCGTGTTGATCGAGAGGTGAGTGGCGCCGGCGCTGCTCCACTGCTCGACCTCATCAAGCAACGGGTCGAGGCCGCCCGCGTCCCAGGTGGCCCGGCCCTCCATCCCGATCGTGGCTGGGTCACGCCCCGCTTCGATGGCGGCGGCTTCGACCGTGGCCTTGGCTTCGTCGAGTTTGGGGCCCGGCGACATCTGCGGGAACCAGCCGTCGGCGAGACGACCGGCGCGCCGGTAGGCGCGCGGTGACTGGGCGCCGAGCCAGATCGGGATGGGTCGCTGCACGGGCAGGGGTGCGAGGCCGGCGCCCGTCACCCGCTCGCTCGGGCCGTCGTGGGTGACGGTCTGCTCGGTCCACAACCGACGCAGCAGCGCGACCTGTTCCTCGCTGCGGCGGCCACGATCCGAGAAATCCCTGCCGAGCGCTTCATACTCCACCGGGTTCCAGCCCACCCCGATGCCCAAGCGGAACCGGCCGTTCGTGAGCAGGTCCACCTCGGCCGCCTGCTTGGCCACCAGAACCGTCTGTCGCTGCGGCAGGATGATGATGCCGGTCACCAGCTCCAGCGAGGTGATGGCGGCGATGTAGCCGAACAGCACGAACGGCTCGTGGAACGTGGTGTGCACGTCATAGGGGCCCGCCCAGCCCCGGTGGATTTCGGGGTCGGCGCCGACGACGTGGTCGTAGGTAAGCAGGTGCGAGTAGCCGAGCTGCTCGACCCCTTGGGCGTAGGCGCGCACGGCGCGGACATCGCCGCCGAGCTCGGTCTGGGGGAAGACGACACCGATCTGCATCAGATCGCCGCCCTGCTGGCCGCACCGTTGCGCATACTGCGAATCTACGCCTCCATGCCGGCGCTACTTCACGTCGACGTAGACCGTCCTGGCCGTGATGGTGGTGATGACATCGTTGCCGGCTCCGGGGATCCCGGAGTCGGTGCGCGAGTAGGTCGGACCGGTGCGCACGCCGACAACGGTGGACTGGCTGAGCGGGCCGGAACCGAGTTTGTTGATGATCACGTTGTAGCCCTGAGCCTGCAGGGCATTGACCGTGTCCTGGGCGTTGCCGGGACCCGTGGGCGCGGCCGCCGCCGGGCCGGCCAGTCCGAGGATCGCGGTGGCCAGCCCGCTACCGACGACGGTCGCGAATGCGAAGTTGTTCATTGTGGTGCCCTTCGTTTCTTGTGGTGGAGCCGAATTCAGAGACGCAACCGCTCGCGCGATTCGAGCGAGCTCTCGAAGTAGCTGGGGTACCGCCGCGCTGGGACATGCCTTCGGGCCGGGCGCGGACGTGGTGCCGGAGTCAGAAAGACCAACACGTTCGTCGCTACCGAACGGAGCCGGTCGCTGAACCGGCGTGTGGTCGTCGGGCTCGGAAGAGCCACGGCGGCCGCCGTGCTGAAGACAACCTCCTGCTCGGTGATGAGGGCGGGCGTCGAAACCCGTTCGGTGCTGTCCTCAACGCGCGGCGCCGACGGCGCCTGTGCGGTGGCGTGTTTGTCGAGATCCTGTATGGCGGATACCGCTGGTAATGCATACATTTCAGGTCGCCCCCTTGCGTATGACCTTCGTGACCGACTGATCCGGTCGTTCTAGGAGCAAACGTAAGGCCGCCGGCCACGGCCAAGCACGCGTAGTTCACTACCCGAGTTGTTCGGCGGACTACACAGGTCGGCTGGCACACAAAGTGCTGCCGGACAACACTCGTTGTCCGGCATGGTGTGCGCGCAGTCATGGGACGTCAATGAGGTCAGGCACGGCTTCGAGCCGGCCACGCCACTCGGTAACTCCTGGACCGTCTAATCCTGATAGTGGCGCTCGTAATCCCACTGCTCCAGGCGGCCCTGCAGGTCGTGCAGGCCGATGGCGACAAGCGGGGTGCAAACCGACACGCAGGCCACCAGTAGCGGGGTCATGAAACACCCGCTCCACGGTTGTTGGGCGCCGGGGAAAGGCGTGGCCTTTCCCCGGCGCCTGCCGCCGGCCGCTCCCCCTCGAAAATAGGGGCCGACGGAGTGGCCACGGTCGGCATTGACCAGTGGCCGGATGTCGCCCCGGTGGGGGGCGAATTGAAGAGAATGGGCTCCGAGTTACTCACAGCGACCACGGATCTGGCTACTGCCGAAACCAGTGTCAGCTGTTCCATCGTCGTTACTCCTCGCCGAGCGGCCGTTGCGGCCGTGCCGTCTAGCTCGTGATGAGATAGAGCGTATGGACGGCTGGCGGTAGGTAGCACGCGTAGTCGGCTACCTGTCCTCGTCACGTCCGCCCCTCAAGGCTCGAGGCGCAATGCGTCCGCGGTCCTCGCACGTGGCTGGGGTGATCGGACACCGACCTCCGCAGCCAGTCCAGCGCCGCCCACCGCAGCGCGTGATAGTGGTTGCGCTCCTGCAGATTCCAGGTATCGGTCCACCCGGGCAGGAGTTCGCCCGACCGGAGCAGAGGCAACAGTTCGGCGATCAGCTCCGCGTCCGTGCCGGCCGCAGGCTCGTCGAGAAGGGTCTCGATCAGCGCGACCGCACGCTGCCAGTCGACGCCCGCCTCCGGCGCCAGCGCGATGGACTGTGCGTCGACCCGCAGCAGGGCCTCCGCGCCCATCGGGCGCAGCCGCCAGAGCGTGGAACGCAGGCTGGCCTTGGCGTTGTGCGGCGTCGTGTCCGGCCACAGCTTCGAACAGATCCAGGTGCGGTGTACCGCCCTGCCGGCAAGCGCCGTGAGCATTACCAGGCGCTGGCATGACGGCGGCAGTTCGAGTGGTTGGCTGTCCCGCCGGACGCCGAAATCACCCAGGAGCGTCACCGTGAACTGTCCCGTCATCGCGCCCCGCTTCGCTGTGGCCGGCATTACCACTCGAATGGTGGCGTTGCCGGGCCCGACCCCACACGCGTAGCGGACTACCTGTGTTTGCCCTGTGAGGCCATACGTGGCGCTGTACCGACCCGGTGGAGCGGTTACGGACGCGGGGACTTCCTCCGTCCTCGGTAGAAATGCACTGCCTTGCGCACGGAGTCGTGGATCGGTTTCGGCTGCCAGCCCAGCTCGCGCTCGGCCTTGCCGTGGTCCATCGGGGACATGATGTGCATCAACCGCACGCTCAATGTGGTGAGCAGCACGTCCCGCCGCAGCACCTTCGCCGCGACGTTGCCGCCAATACCCAAGGCGTACATAGCCGTCAGCGGAATCCCGAATCGCGGACGCCTGGCGCCCGCTGCGACCGCGGCCGTCTCGTACAACTCCCGCGTGCTGATGAAGCGCTCGGAGATGATGTAGCGCTCGCCGTTGCGACCCTTGTGCGCCGCGAGCAGCAGGGCCTGCGCCGCATCCTCGATGCCGACCACTTCGTTCGCCATGCCCTTGACGTAGAAGGGCATCTTGCCTGCCGCGGCGGCCGCGACCAGAGAGCCGTGGGGTGTCGGTTGGTAGTCCCCGGGGCCGTAGGTGTTCGCGACGCACAGGGCGACCGCCGGCAGGCCCCTGTCCTTGTAGTAGCTCAGCACCAGGTTCTCCGCCTCGACCCGCGACCGGATGTAGGCACCTCCTCTGTCGAGCCAGTTGAACGGTGCATTCTCGGCGACTGGGCCGTCCTCGCCGATGGCGATGGTGCCGATTGTGCTGGTGAAAACGAAGCGTCGCAGGTCCGCGTCGACGGCGGCGTCGAGAACGTGACGCAGACCTTCGACGTTGGTCCGGAACAGCGGCGCGGGGTCACGCAGCCAGGCCCTGGCGTCGACCACACAGTAGAAGACGTCGTCACAGCCCTCCATAGCGGAGCGCAGGGCCTGGTCGTCGAAGATGTCCCCGTAGTGTCGGTCGACGTCGAGATCCTCAATGGCTTTCGTGGAGCTGGTCTTACGGATGAGGACGCGTACCTCGTCGCCGCGCTGGACGAGCTGCCGGGTGACATGCGAGCCGAGGAATCCGCTCGCGCCGATCACCAGCTTTGTTCGCCCCGCCATTGTCGACCTCCACGATGCGCGCCCGAGGGCAGCCAGTGTTCGAATCTAGCCTGCGGAGTCGCGCACCCGTGCGACGCGCCACCCCCGACGTCGTTGCTGGTTCACCTGAGCAGGGAAGAGAATATCCCGATGAGCGAGCTTGAATCGCGGTCGCGGCGGCTCCCGTCGCCGGTGCATCGCGTGCGACCCATGACCGGCCGCGATCCCTACGAAGAGCACAGGGTGGCGACACCTTTGGAGCTGCTCTTCGACCTGACCTTTGTCGTCGCGTTCGGCGTCGCCGCATCGGAGTTCGCCCACATGCTCTCCGAGAACCACGTCGGGGCCGGCCTGACCGGCTTCGCGTTCTCCACCTTCGCCGTGTGTTGGGCATGGATCAACTTCAGCTGGTTCGCGTCGGCGTACGACACCGACGACTGGCTGTACCGGCTGACGACGATGGTCCAGATGGTCGGCGTCGTCATCCTGGCGCTCGGGATTCCGCCGGTGTTCACCTCGATCGAAGAAGGCGAGCACGTCGACAACAGCGTGATGGTGGCCGGCTATGTGGTGATGCGAATAGCCATGGTGTTCCAGTGGTTACGCGCCGCCAAGCAGGATCCCCAACGTCGATCGGCGTGTCTGACGTACGCCGCCGCGATCACCGTTGCCCAGGTCGGTTGGGTCGGCATCATCATCGCGCACGCGTCGGTCCGGGTAACAGCCCTGCTCGTCGTGGTGATGGTCACGGTTGAGTTCACCGGACCGTGGCTGGCGGAGAAGCGCACCGGCGGCACGCCCTGGCATGCCCATCACATCGCCGAGCGCTACAGCCTGCTCACCATCATCGCCCTCGGCGAAGGTGTGGTCGGGACGGTCGCCTCCATCACCGCCCTGGTCGCCGGACAGGGCTGGACGGTCGATGCCGTGCTGGTCGCGGTGGCCGGCACCGGACTGACCTTCGGCATGTGGTGGGTGTACTTCGTCGCCCCGGCTGCCGAACTGCTTCATCCGCGGCGCGAACGGTCTTTCTGGTGGGGATACCTGCACATCGTGCTGTACGGCTCCATCGTGGCGACCGGCGCAGGACTGCACGCCGCCGCGTATTACATCGACCACCATTCATTGCTGAGTTCGGTCGAGACGGTGCTGTCGGTCGCCATTCCGGTCGCCATCTATATCGGCATGGTTTATGTGCTGTACATAGTGCTGGTGCGCACCTGGGATGCATTTCACGTACTGCTCATCGTTCTCACGGCCGTGGTCCTGGTCGCGGCGGTCGTGCTGGCGGCGGTGGGTATTTCGATGGCGGTGTGCCTGCTGATCGTGATGCTGGCTCCGGTCGTGACGGTTGTCGGATTCGAACTCATGGGGCACCGGCACGCGGCGGACGCGATCACCAGGAGCCTTGACGGTGCTGACGGCGAATGATTTTGCGGGTTTTAGCGCCGACATAGCTGGGTAACAGGTTCAGATAGCCGTTCGAGGCTGCACGACGATTGTGAAGAGCGCCATTGTCTCGCCAGGGCGAGTACTCGAACCGCGACGGTCAAGGAGCGGCCGCGCAGTTCACCGGAGGTGCTGGAGAGCAACGCGTGCACCTCGGCGGCTATCCAAGGTTCAGCGCGAAGGAGTCCGACGATGCCGAAGACGACCAAGGGCGGTAAGGCCAAGAAGTCCGAACTGCCGAGCACGCTGCGCAAGTCGGACGACAAGGCGCAACGCACCTTCGCGAAAGCGCACGATGCGGCTGCCGCCGAGTACGGCGAGGGTGAACGCGCGCACCGCGTCGCCTACAGCGCGGTCAAACACAGCTACGAAAAAGTGGGCGACCACTGGGAGAAGAAGAGCAAACGAGGGCCGTCCGACGAGCGGGCCCGCAGTGGTGGGCCTAATGCGAAGGGTGAGACCGCCGAGGGCGTCAACGCGAACTCCACCAAGAAGCATCTGATGGACATCGCGCGGCGACTGGATATCTCCGGCCGCTCGACGATGACGAAGGACAAGTTGGTGTCGGCCATCAAGCAGGCCAATAGACGCGCATCCAGCCGGAACCGCTAGCTGGTGGTGGCAGCCGACTCACTGTGCGGACTGTCGAAGCTCTCCAGTAGGACGCGCTCCTGCTCCGCCGTTCTCATCATTTGCCGTGCCTTCTTGCGGGTGATGAGGATTCCGACGACGGCCAGCGCCCAGATGGCGTACTGGACGGTCCAGGCCAGGCGGAACGATTCGAACGAATACGAACCCGTGGCAGCCAGAATCACGCCCATCGCTTGCATCACGAGCAGTGAGGCGATGAACCCACCCATGTTGACCATTCCCTGAGCGGTGCCCAGGGTCGCACTCGTATTGAACGTGCGCGCGAAGTCGAACCCGACCATGGAACCCGGTCCGCCGACCGAGATGACGACCACGAGCACGATCAACAGCCACAGCGGCGCCCGTCCCGGCAGCGCCAGCACAATCGTCCACACCACGGCATTGCTGGCGATGATCCCCAGAACGAGCCGCGATCGGCGATGTGGATGGCGACCGGTGAACAGCCCGACGACAATGCCCGACATGATCGCCGCGGCCACCGAGATGGTCAGCAGACTGCCCGCGACGCCTCTGGAAACACCCTGGGCGACAGTCAGATACGGAACGCCCCACATCAGCGCGAACACGGTGACGGAAAACTGCGTGCCCATGTGCGTGAAGAAGCCGAGCCGGGTGCCCGGCCGCAGCCATACCGTCCTGACGCTGGCCAGTGTTTGGCGCACCGAGGTCGTCTCGGGCGTGACAACCACGTGGTCCGGCGTGTTCTTCACGAGTGCGATGGTCAGCACGATCGCCAGCACACCGAGCGCGGCGACCGACGTGTAGGCGGCGGTCCAGCCCAAAGCCAGGAGCAGGGCCAAGAACGGAACGGCCGAGAGCACCTGGCCCAGCTGCCCGCAGATTCCGGTCAGCTGGGTTACCAGCGGCACCTGGCGCGGCTTGAACCAGTACGGCACCAACCGGAGCACCGAGATGAAGGTGAACGCGTCGCCCAGTCCGACCACCGCGCGCGCGGCGACCGCGGCGGGCAGCGACTCGGTGACGGCCAGGGTCATCTGGCCGGCCGCCATCAGCAGCGCACCGGTGACGATGAGTGCCTTGGAGCCGAACCGGTCGAGTAGCAGACCCGCCGGCACCTGTGCGGCCGCGTACACGCTGACCTGTAGGACGACGAAGAACGACAGCACGCTCGGACTCGCCGCGAAACGGTCGGCCGCATCGAGGCCGGAGACGCCCAGGGTGGTCCGGTCGAGGACCGCCACGATGTAGGCGAACAGTCCGGTGGCCCAGACGATCCAGGGACGCACTGCGGACCTTCCGTTCAGATGGGCGATTTTGTCTCAGATGGGCGACTTTGTTTTAACCAACCCCATCCTCCCGCACCGCTATTCCGATTACGAATTCGTTTCAGGTGAAATCCCTCACCGCCGCTATCGCTACTGGTCACGGATGGTGGGCAGCGCCGGGCCGAGCCGTGCGTCGAGATCGGGCGGCGTGTGGGCCGTGGCGACGGCGAGACAGCAAACATCTTAGACTGTGGTAACGCGGCGACTGCCCCGCCACATCCGTAGGCGACGGTCGGTGTGGCGAAAGTATGACAATGCCAATCAGAGGGCGACGATTCTCGGTTGCTTGCGTAATCAAGCGCTACAGTGTGCGCCATGGAGTGCTGTAGTCCACAGCCTGCGGGGGCCGAAACTGCGGATCGAATCCGGGTGCGTGACGTTGGCTGAGTACCGGCTCGATGACCTGGCACGGATTTCGGGGGTCAGTGCGCGAAACATCCGCGCCTACCGGGAGCGCGGCCTGCTGGACCCGCCACGGCGTGAGGGCCGGTCCGCCTTTTACGACGATTACCACGTCTCGCAGCTGAGAATCATCAATCAATTGCTTCGCAGGGGATTCACGTCGGCGCATATAACGGAATTCATCACCGGCATGCGCCAGGGGCACAATCTGGCCGATATTCTCGGGCTCCAGCAGGCGATGCTGGGCCGGTGGGGCAGTCATACCGGGAACGAGCCTCAGTCCGTCGAGACATCCCCCAACGGCCGTTCCGCCCCCGCCGGCATCGTGATCGTCGGTCTGGATCCCGGCAGCGCCGAAGCGCTGCGCCTAGTCGAGATCGGCCTTGCCGGAATCGCTGACAATGCCATCGTGCTGTTCGACCCCAAGGTCGCGGAGATCGTCGGGCGCGCACCCAACAAAGCCGCCTACATTGACGCGATTCTGCAGCTGTTCGATTCGACACGGGACACGATCGACGAGCTCGCCGCTGAGGTGGTGGACACCCTGCAGGAATGCGTCATGTCGAGGTTCGGCCCCAATTTCAACCCCAAACCGGAAGAAATAGCCGAACTGAGCCGAATCGTGCAGGACCACCGCGACCTCGGCGGCAGGGTCCTCGCCCTACAACTCGACGACGCCCTGCAACAACATGTGGTCAAGGCCATTTCCGACTACACCGCCCAGCTGATCATGCGCGGTCAGTGGGAGTCGAAGACCCACTCCTAGACGCGGGTCGTCGCGGGATCCCCGCCGAAGCGCTGCGCCAGCCACACCGGCACGATCGCGATGAGGGTCAGCGCCGCTGCGACGACATTGATGACCGGAGCCTGGTTGGGCCGGAACAGGTTTCCGAAGATCCAGATCGGCAGGGTCTGCACCGTTGGCCCCGCGGTGAAGGTGGTCACCACGATCTCGTCGAAGCTGAGCGCGAATGCCAGGATTGCGCCCGCAACCAGCGCGCCGCGCATCATCGGAAATGTCACGAATCGGAAGGTCTGCCAGGACGACGCGCCCAGGTCCGCTGATGCCTCTTCGAGGCTGGTGCCCAGCCGCCGCAACCGCGCCTGCGTGTTGTTGAAGACGATGACGATACAGAACGTCGCGTGACCGATGATGACCGTGGTCAGCCCGAGCGTGACGCCCAAAGCGGAGGTGAAGGTCGCGTTCAGCGCGATACCGGTCACGATCCCGGGCAAGGTGATCGGCAGCACCACAAGGAAACTGACAATCTGACGACCGAAGAACCGGTACCGCTGGACCGCGAAAGCGGCCATGCTGCCCAGCACCAGTGCAATGGCGGTGGCGCCCAGCCCGACCAGGACGGAATTGCCGAGCGACTTCCACATGCCGTCGCTGTTCCACGCGGCGGCCCACCAGTCGAACGTGAACCCGGTCGGCGGAAACGCGAAGGTGCGGGACGCGTTGAACGCATTGACGACGACCAGAAGCAGTGGGGCGTAGAGAAAAAACAGCACCAGGATGGTCCAGGCACCGATCGCGCGCCGCAGGCCGCCGGAGAGCATCACACGTTCTCCAACGCGCCGGTGCGCCGCATCGCCAGCAGGTACAGCACGATCGCCGCCAGGGGGATGAGCGACAGCGCCGCGGCCAGCGGTTGATTGTTGGCGGTGACCAGCTGGCCGTAGATGATGTTGCCGAGCATCTGCGTCTTGCCGCCGACGATCGTCACCGCGATGTAGTCGCCCAGTGACAGCGAGAAGGTGAAAATGGAGCCGGCGGCGATTCCGGGAAACACCAATGGCGCTACCACACTTCGCAAGGTTGTGATGCTGGACGCGCCCAGGTCGAAGCTGGCGTCGATCAACGAATCGGGGACACGGTCGAAGGCCGCGAACACCGGAATGACCATGTACGGAAACCACAGGTAGGACAGCGTCAGCACCGTGGCGGCCAGGCCGTATCCCGGGGTGTAGCCGGTCGCCCACGACAGCGGCCCCTCCGGCGAGAGCAGCATCCGCCACGCATAGGCCTTGACCAGATAGCTGGCCCATAGTGGTGTGGTCACCGCAACCACCAGCGCCAGTCGCACCCGCGGCGAGGCCGCCTTGGCCATGTACAGCGCGAGCGGCACGGCGAGCACGCCGCAGATCACGGTGACCGCCAGGGCCACCGCCACGGTGCGCAGCGTCGCCGTCCGGAACACCTCGTCGGTGAGCACCCGCACGATGTTGTCGCCGGTGAAGGTCCGCACCACGGCGCCGGTGAAAGTGTTGGTGCTCCAGAAGGCCGAGACCAACAGCACCGCAAGTGATCCCAGGTAGGCGACAACCAGCCAGGCCAGCGGCGGTATCAGCAGGAAGGCGAGCCTGAGCCGGCCCCTCGCCGCGACGGTCAGCCCTTGATCTGCTGCCACTTGTCGACCCACTCGGTGTAGGCCGTGCAGTTGTCGCCGCTGCCGTCGACGCACTGCTTCTGTGGGGTGGTCCAGTAGCTTATCTTGGCGGCGTAGTCGGCGTCGGTGGCGTGATAGGTCTGGCAGAACTGTTTGTCGCTGGTGAAATCGCATGCCTTGGTCTGCGCAGGCGCCTCACCGAAGTATTCGGCCACCTGCGCATTCACCTGCGGTGAGGTGATGTAGTCCATCCACTTGTACATGCAGTTGGGGTGCGCCGCCTTCGCCGAGACCATCCAGGTGTCCGACCATCCGGTCGAGCCTTCCTTGGGCAGCACCGTCGCGACCTTCACCTTGTTGTCGCTCTGCACGAGGTTCGCGATGACCTGCCAGGTTGTCCCGATCACCGAGGTGTCCGACTCGAAGGCCTGCACTTCTTTGGTGTAATCCGACCAGTACTCACCGATATTGGCGTGCTGCGCCTTGAGCAGATCGACCGCAGCGTTCAACTGATCCTCGGTGAGCGAGTACGGATCCTTGATGCCCAGTCCCGGTTTGGTCTTCGACAGATACAGCGCGGCGTCGGCGATGTAGATGGGGGAGTCGTAAGCGGTCACCTTGCCCTTGTACGGGGCCCCGTCGAACACCGCGCCCCACGTGTCCGGGGCACCCTTCACCACATCGGTGTTGTACATCAGCAGGTTCGCGCCCCAGCCGTGCGGGATGCCGTACGTCTGCTTGTCCACCGAGTTCCACGACTTGTCTTTGAGGAACGGCGAAATCGTTGCGTAGTTAGGCACCAGCGAGGTGTTGACCGGCGCAACGTCACCGGCGTAGATCAGCCGCAGCGTCGCGTCCCCGGAGGCGGACACGCCGTCGTACTGTCCGGTCCGCATGAGCTGAACCATTTCGTCGGACGTGTTGCCGATCTTCACGTTGACCTTGCAGCCGGTCTGCTGCTCGAAGGGATGCACCCAGTCCACGGTCTTGTCGTTGGAGCCGTCCTCCGCGTAGCCCGCCCAGGTGATGAGGTTCAGCGCGCCCTCGCCGTTGCCGACGGTGCTCAGCGGCTCCATCTTCGGCGGCGTCTCGCTAGTGCTGCTCGATGTGTTCGAACTCGAACACGCGCTCACCAGGGCGGCGCACGCGGCGATCGCGAGGCCGAGGCGATAGACGGTGGATTTCATGTCGGCTCTCCTATTCGGTGGACAGGTCATGGACTGCCCTGTCGGGCCAGCTCAGCGTGATGGGGGTGCCGTGGCTGAGCTCCTGGCCGCCCGCGGTGGTGCTCAGCAGAGTCGCGACGAGGGTGACGTCGGGACCCACGTCTGCGGTCACGCGGGTGATCGGCCCCGCGTAGACGATCTCCGCCACCGTGGCGTCCACCGTCTTGTTGCCGGCGGCGATATCCGCGCCGGGTTCGGTGACGCCGATCCGCTCAGGCCGGATGGCGAAGATTCCGGACCGGCCGATCACCTTCTGCGCGGCCGCCCCGTCCAGCACATTGGACGTGCCGACGAAGTCGGCGACGAAGCGGTTGGCGGGCTGCTCGTACACCTCGCGGGCCGCCCCGATCTGCTCGATCCGCCCCTCGTTGAACACCGCGAGCCGGTCGCACAGCGTGAGTGCCTCGTCCTGATCGTGGGTGACGATGACGAAGGTGATCCCGACCTCACGCTGGATGGCTTTCAGCTCGACCTGCATCTGCTCGCGCAGCTTGAGATCGAGCGCGCCGAGGGGCTCGTCCAGCAGCAGCACCCGGGGCCGTCCGACCAGTGCCCGCGCCAGCGCAACCCGCTGACGCTGGCCGCCGGAGAGCTGCGCGGGTTTGCGGGCGGCGTGGCCGGTCAGCCGTACCATCTCGAGCGCTTCACCGGTGCGGCGGCGGCGTTCCGGTTTGGCGACCCCGCGCACCCGCAGCCCATATTCGACGTTCTGCTGGACGGTCATGTGCGGGAACAGCGCGTATTCCTGGAAGACTGTGTTGACGTCGCGGCGGGCCGGCGGCAGTGACGTGACGTCGGTGCCGCCGAGGCGGATGACGCCGGCAGTCGGCTGCTCGAAGCCGGCGACCATGCGCAGCACCGTGGTCTTCCCGGAGCCCGACGGGCCGAGGATGGCGAACAGTTCACCGTCGGCGATCGTGAGATCGGCACCTTCGACGGCTATGATCTCGCCGAACACCTTCCGGAGGCCCTGCAGCTCGATCTGCGGAACGTCCGTCCGGTCTGCGAAATTCGCATCACTCGCGGCAGCGGACCTCCCTGAGGGCATGGCCAATCCTAGGAATATCAAGGTCAAACCGCAGCGTCATCGCGGTTTTCGTGTCGTCACGCGCTTTTGACGCCCCATTTCGTAGTGGACGCCCCGCGCCGTCCGCGGATACGGAATGTAAAGGAGATACGGGTGTGACCAGTGGCGTTGACGTGAAAATTGGGGTATTTGTCGTACTCTGTGGCTCGTGTCAGTGAGTCGGCGCGACGTGCTGAAGTTCGCGGCGGCGACGCC
>JAOPWF010000238.1 GCA_025965815.1 Mycobacterium sp. | reverse complement strand
TCTTCTCGGTGGACTTGTCGATGTTCTCGTCGAAGTACACACCCGGCGAACGGACCAGCTGGGACACCACGACACGCTCGGTGCCGTTGATGATGAAGGTGCCCTTCTCGGTCATCATCGGGAAGTCACCCATGAAGACCGTCTGGCTCTTGATCTCGCCGGTGTTGTTGTTGATGAACTCGGCCGTGACGAACAGCGGGGCCGCGTACGTCATGTCCTTGTCTTTGCACTCGTCGACCGGGGCCTTGACCTCGTCGAAGCGCGGGTCGGTGAACGACAGCGACATCGAGCCGGAGAAGTCCTCGATCGGCGACAGCTCGGTGAGTACCTCTTCGAGGCCGCCGACGGGGTTCACGTCGCCGCGAGCGGTGGCGATCCCCCGCCAGCGCTCGGCGCCGATCAACCACTCAAAGGAGTCGGTCTGCACGTCAAGTAGCCCCGGAACCTCGAGCGGTTCGCGGAGCTTTGCAAAGGAAATTCGGTTTGGTGCTCCAGGTACGGAGTTAGATGTAGTAGCGGACTTTGTCTGGCGGGCGACTGCCAAGATGCATCCCTCCAGCACCTCATGCGACTTACGGGTGCCGAAAGACCGGACCTGCTCGCCGCGTTATCTGCGTCGGTTCGGCTGGCTTCGCCTGTCCCCGGTCCCCGGAACCGAGACACGCGTCAACATCTACGAGCCGTGAGGCTCAAACGTGGACCACATTGTCGGGTGCGGATGAGGTGGGCAGGGGGCAGCCAGCGCAACGTCCAACAATAGCGCAGGACGGCGTATTCCTCAACCACCGCAGGCAGGCTCAATCAAGCGCTGGCTGGCGTCCTGACCTACCCGTGCAAACATGCTGCCCAACAGACTGACCCTTTCAGGCCCGTCCGTCAAGGGTTGACCCGGTGTTTGGTGCCGCAAATTTCGCCGCCACTATCCCGGGCGACGCGCCGCGACCACCTGCGACGCCGCCGTGACGGCCCGGCTGATCTCAACCAGACCGCCGCGGGCGAACGCGTCGGTCACCTCGTCACGATCGAACAGCCGCAGCGCTCCCAGCCGCGAGACCGCGACACTGACCTGGCGCACCGGCAGGGGCCCACGGGCACACGTGGTCAGCACGGCGATCCGGCCGCCCGGCTTGAGGACGCGCATCATCTCGGCTAGTGCCGCGGCGGGGTTGTCCATCAGGTACAACGCACCGTAGCAGGACACCGCGTCGAAGCTGGCGTCGAGAAACGGCAGGTCAGCGGCGTCGGCCCGGACGTAGCCGACCGGCGCGCCCGCCGGTGTGTCGGCGACCGCCTGCGCCAGCATGGTAGCGGCGCTGTCGACGCCGACGAGCAGCCCGGACCGCCCGTCCGAGCCGCCGACGGCGCGCTGCATCTCCCGCGTGGTGTTGCCGGGCCCGCAGGCCACGTCCAGCACCGTGTCGCCGGGGTTGATGTCGAGCAGTTCGAGTTTCTGGCGGGCTTCGTCCCGCTGGTTGCGCAGCGTGAAACCCCAGAACACCACCGGACGCCAGAAGCGCTCGTAGATGCGGGGCAGCACGGTCGACCCCATCACCCGCTGGGCGGTCGTCTGCGGGACGCGCTGGCCGCCCATCACGTCCAGGTAGCCGTCGGTCAGCTCGACGTCGCCGTCGGCCAGCAGCGCGCGGATCCGCTCCAGCGCGTCAGACACGGTGCACGTTGACCGGGACGCCGGTCAGCCGGGCCATACCGGCCAGGGTCTCCAGGTCTTCGGGGGCGCTGGACATCAGCCGGTTGACGTTGGCGCCGCCCGCGCCGTTGGCGGTCCGCCAGCCGCCGGTGCCCTTGTGCCCCCATCCGTGCGGGACGGCGATGACGCCGGCCACGATGTCCTTGGTCGCCGTCATCGGCAGTTCGATCTGGCCGTGTTCGGAGCTGACCCGAACCATGTCGCCGTCGTTGATGTGCGCCGCTGCCGCGTCGTCCACGTGCATCAGGGCGTGCTGCACGCGGCCGCCCCGCATCAGCAGCGCCGAATTGTGCATCCACGAATTCTCCGAGCGCAGCTCGCGCATGCCGATCAGCCGCAACGGATAACCGTCGGGTACCGCACGCCGGGACAGTCCGGCGACCTCGTCGGCGATCGCGGCATGCCGCAGCCGCATCCGGCCGCCGCGGTAGACGACGGTCTTGCGCAGCACGCCGGGCCGTAGGTGGGAGTCCAGCACCGCTCCGTGCGGCCGCTCGGCGGTCAGGCGGGAGAAGCTGAGGCCGCCGCGGCGCAGGCCGAACAGATCGCCACCCTTGCCGAGCCGGATCACCGCATCCCCAAGGACCCGCGGTGTCAGCCGGAAACCCAACAGCTCCAACGGTTTTCGGACTGCGGCCTGCACCGCCAGGGCGGGTGTGAGCCGCCACAGCCGACGCGCGAGGTCGTCGATGATCTCCCATTCGGTACGGGCCTCGCCGACGGGGGCGACTACGGCCTCGGTGGCCTGCCGGAACGGCGTCGGCTGCAGCGTCTGGAAGGCCAGCGGAAAGTCGTCGCGCTCGTACATGGTGGCCGCGGGCAGCACGTAGTCGCAGTGCGCGGCCGTCTCGGTGACGTAGAGATCGATGCCCACCATCAACTCGAGCGTCTCGAGCGCTCCTTCTAATTCATCGCCGTTGGGCACCGACAGCACCGGGTTGCCGGCGCTGACGAACAGCGCCTTGATCTGGCCCGGTCCCGGGGTGGTGATCTCTTTCGCCATCACCCCGGCCGGCTCGGACATCAGCACCGAGCCGAAGCCGCCGATCCGCGACCGCCTACGCGTGTAGACCGCGCGCATGACCGCGCCGAGGCCCTTCATCATCCAGCGCTCGCCGGGGATGCCGAGGCTGCCGAACATGGCGCCGCCGGCTTGGTCGATGTTGCCGGCGACGAGGTTGACCACATCGAGCAGATACGTTGTGAGCGTTCCGCTTTCGCCCAAACTCGTGCCGACGCGCCCGTACACCGCGGCCCGTGGGGTGCGGGCGAGATCGCGCGCCAGCCCGCGGACGGTGTCCGGTGCGATGCCGGTGCGCTCCTGGGTGGACTCCGGGGTGAATGGCGCGGCCAGACGCTCCAGCCAGGCGACGCCTTCGGGGCCGTCGACCTGCCGGGCGATGCGCGCCCGGTCGGCCAGGTTCTCGGCGAAGAGCACCTGCAGCAGCGACAGCAGCAGATAGGCGTCGCCGTCGGGCACGATGCCGAGCCACTCGAACTGCGCGGCGGTCTCGGTCTTGCGCGGGTGGACGACCAGCACGCGGCCACCGCGCTTGACGATGTCATGCATGCGGTCCCTGATCCGCGGCACCGTCAGCACGCTGCCGTGCGACACCACCGGGTTCGCGCCGATGACGACCAGGAAGTCGGTGCGCAGCACGTCGGGCACCGGCAGGGCCAGCGGCGACCCGTAGAGCAGTTGGCTGGCGACGAAGCGGTTGTTGACGTCCTGGGATCCGGCGGTGAACAGGTGCGACTTGCTGCCTCGGCGGGCTGGGGGCACGTCCCGCTTGCGGGGGCGAGCGAAGCGACCCGGGGATGAACCCAACGAGGCCATGAACGGCGGCAGCCACAGCGTGTGCGAGTAGCTGAAGGCGCCGGGATTGCCAAAGTACCAGCCGATCGCGCCCGAGCCGTCCCTGCGGTGGATGGCGGCCACCCGGGCGGCGATGTCGGCCATCGCCTCGTCCCAGCTCACCGCCTCGAAGGTGCCGTCGGCGCCGCGCCGCAGCGGGGTGGTGACCCGATCGGCATCGTTTTGGACTTCGGTGAAGGCGATGCCCTTCTGGCATGCGAAGCCCGACGAGAGCGGATGATCCTTATCGGGCCGCAGCGCGACGAGCCGGCCGTCTTCGACGGTCGCCACCATCCCGCACAGCGGCTCGCAGATCCGACAGAACGTCGTTTTCTGCTCAACCCGGCTGTTGTGCACCGGGACTCCCGATCAGGCCTCTTTGGACACCGGGATCGACGCGGTCGGTGCCTCGTCCGCCGCGTTGCGATGGCGCGCCGTCGCCCCGTCCTCGCCGAACTCGCTGGAGTGGTACTTGTGCGTGCCTTCGAGATCGTCGCGAATCGCTTCCTGCGCTTCGGGCGGCAGGGTGTGCATGATCTCGCGGACCCGTGCCTGGCGGCGGCCGACGGCCTTGCGCTCGGGCATGCCCGGGGTGGCGATGATCTGCGGCGGCACGCCTTCGATCTCCTCGACACCGCCGTCGTGGTGCCCGGCGTCCGCCATGGCCTGCTCCTCGGCCATCTGCGCCTCGTCCTTTTCCTCGGACATGCCGATGGGACCGATTCGGCGGCCGTTGAGGAACTGGCGGACGACCGGCTCGTCGCTGGTCAGCAGCACTTCACGCGGACCGAACATGACCAGCTTGCGGCGGAACAGCATGCCAATGTTGTCCGGCACCGTCCGGGCGATGTTGATGTTGTGCGTGACGATGAGGATCGTGCAGTCGATCTGGGCGTTGATGTCGATGAGCAGCTGGCTCAGGTACGCGGTGCGGACCGGGTCCAGACCGGAGTCGGGCTCGTCGCAGAGGATGATTTTCGGGTCAAGCACCAGCGAGCGGGCCAGGCCGGCGCGCTTGCGCATACCGCCGGATATCTCCCCGGGGAACTTGTTCTCGTCGCCGTCCAGGCCGACCAGGGTCAGCTTGTCCATGACGATGTCACGGATTTCTTTTTCCTTCTTCTTCGTATGCTCGCGAAGCGGGAAGGCGGTGTTGTCGTAGAGGCTCATCGAGCCGAACAGCGCGCCGTCCTGGAACATGACGCCGAACAGCGTGCGGATCTCGTACAGCTCCTTGGCCGAGCAGTCGATGATGTTGGTGCCGTCGACGATGATCGAGCCGCGCTCAGGGCGCAGGAGGCCGATCAGCGACTTCAGGAACACCGACTTGCCGGTACCGGATGGGCCCAGCAGCACGCTGACTTCGCCCTCAGGAACGTCCAGCGTCACGTCTTCCCAGATTCGCTGGGGCCCGAAGGACTTGGTCAGTCCCTCAACCTCAATTCCGATGCCCACGCACCGAACTCCTCTCAGTTTCGATTCGCCGACGCACACGGCGAACCAGTGTGTGGCCGGGTGTGGCCGGGACCTTATCGAAGGCGTGACGATCCCGTT
>JAOPWF010000233.1 GCA_025965815.1 Mycobacterium sp. | reverse complement strand
CCGATCCGCCCCGGTTCGGGGCTTCGCGGACCATCCGCGAGAAATCTCCTGTCCGCACTGCGGGTCACACGAGACCCGACCGCAGCACATCACCGGCCAGCCCGGCCACCACCGGGACGATGCCCAGGCACACGAACGCCGGCAGGTAGCACAGGCCGAGTGGAGCCGCGATGAGCACCGCAGCCCGCTCGGCCGCGGCGGCCGCCGAGTCCGCCGCCTGGTTCCTGCTCTGCTCCGCGAGGTCAGCGATGCCGTGGGCCAGCGCGGCACCCGACGACGCCGATCGGCGCGCCAGCCGCAGCAGCGCTTCGCACTGGTGATCCAGCGAGCCGTCCGGGCTCGACCAGGCCGTGGCGGGGTCGGCACCCAGCGCGAGCAGGTCGGCGGCGCGGGTCAGCAGCCGGGCCAGCTGGGGCGGGGCGGCGGGCGCGGTCGCCGCCGCGGCGCTCGATACCGGCATCCCGGCGGTCAGGCACACCGCCAGCACATCCAGGCTGGATGCGACGGCCAACGGATCTCCGCGGCCGCCGGTCTCCGGTGACCGTTGCCGTGGCTCAGCTTTGAGCCCGGCCCGGGCGCGGACCCGAGATGGCCCTGCGTTCGTCAGCAGTGCGGCAGCCAGCAGTAGTGCCGCCCAGGTCACGACAGCACCCCGGCTGTGATGTGGTCCGACCAGAGCAGCCCACAGCATCCGAGGGTGACACCGACCACCAGCAGCCAACCGCCGGCGTGTCCGGACAGCAGGAAGCTCAGCGGATCCGCGCCGATCAGCTGCCCGAGGCCGACGCCGAGCAGCGGCAGTCCCGCCAACACCGCCGCCGTGGTCCTGGCGCCGGCCATACCCGCACTCGCCCGCGCCGAAAACCGTTCCCGCTCAACGATGTCACGGTGCGCCGTGCGCATCAGTGTGGCGATGGCCAGACCATGGGTCTGGGCGAGCTGCCAGGACACCGCGACGCGTTCCCAGTGCGACGGCAGGGCCGCGGTCAGCGCCGCGGTGTGCAGACCCGACGGCACGTCGGCACCGAACCGCGCCCGCGCGGCCACCTCCCGGAACGACGCGGCCACCGGGCCGCCGACTTCGGATGCGGCGATGCTGAACGCGGCCACCGGATGGGCGCCCACCCGCAGTTCGCCGACCAGCACGTCGAGCGCGTCCTGCAGGGCCCGGGACTCCTCAACCCGGCGGCGCCGAGTCTCACGTTGCCGAAGGCGCACCGCCAGCGTGACTGCGGCGATGACCACGGCGACGACGGCGGTGGCCGGGACGACTAGGGCCGAGGCGACGCTGACGGCCGCCGCGGCGGCGATCACCCTGCTGCGGTACGCCATCCGGAGTTTCGCCGGCGCTGGGCACAACGTCGCCAACCGCCGTCGGGGGGACGCCGGGGCCACCAGCAACGCCAGTGCCAACGCCGCCGCCGCGACGGCCGGGCCGGTCACGACCGCCGCCGGCCGTGCACCAGATTCGTGAGATCCGGGGCGCCGGGCCCTGTTCCGCTGTCGGCGTGCCATGCGGTGGCGACGCCGACACGGCCGTCCTCTCGGGCATGCAGCACCGCGATCTCGCTGAGCCGGCGGCGCCCGTCGCGATCCGGTCCGACATGCAGCAGCACCTGCACCGCGGCCGCGAGTTGGCTGTGCAGCGCGGCGCGGTCGAGTCCACCGAGGGCCGCCAATGCCTCCAACCTGGCCGGCACTTCGGCCGGTCTGTTGGCGTGGACCGTCCCCGCGCCGCCTTCGTGTCCAGTGTTCAGCGCCGCCAGCAGGTCGACCACCTCGGCGCCGCGGACCTCGCCGACCACGATGCGGTCGGGTCTCATCCGCAGCGCCTGTTTCACCAGCTGTCGCACCGTCACCTCGCCGACACCCTCGACGTTGGCGCAGCGTGCGACGAGTCTGACCAGATGCGGATGCGGCGGGGCCAACTCGGGAGCGTCCTCGACGCAGACGATGCGTTCGTCGGCGCTCACCGACCCGAGCGCCGCGGCCAGCAGGGTGGTCTTCCCGGCGCCCGTGCCACCGGAGACCAGGAACGCCAGCCTGGCCGAGATGATGTCGTCGAGCAGCGACGCGGCCGGTGGCGCGATCGCCCCCGTCCGGGTCAGGGCGTCCAGGTCCTGGGTCGCCGGCCGCAGGACCCGCAGCGAGAGGCAGGTTCCACCGGCGGCGATGGGTGCGAGCACGGCGTGCAACCGGACCGCGAACTGGCCCGAGCCGATGCCGGTCAGCTGGCCGTCGACCCAGGGTTGGGCCTCATCGAGCCGGCGTCCCGCAGCCAGCGCCAGGCGCTGCGCCAGCCGTCGCACCGCGGCATCGTCGGAGAAGCGGATCGATGTGCGGCGCAGGCCGTTCCCGTCGTCGACCCACACGGCGTCGGGCGCGGTGACGAGCACGTCGGTGGTGCCGTCGGCGCACAGTAACGGCTCGAGGATGCCCGCACCCGTCAGCTCCGTCTGCAGGACGCGCAGATTGGTCAGCACCTCGGTGTCGCCCAGCACGCCGCCGGACTCGGCACGGATCGCGGCGGCGACGACGTTCGGCCGCAGCGGCGCGGACTCGGCGGCCAACCGTTCGCGGACCCGCTCGATCAGTGAGGCGCTCATGCCGCCTCCGCCGCCGGGTGCATCTGCAGGGTGTTCAGCACCCGTCGGGCCGCGGCCGCCAGCGGCGATCGCCGTCGCAGCCGCAGTCCGCCGCGTTCCAGTGATTCGGCGAGATGCGGCTCGGCCCGCATCGAGGCCAGCAGCGGCAGACCCGCGATCTCGGCCACTTCCGTTGACCGCAATCCACCCGGAGACGGACCCCGGACAACCAGTCCGACATTGGGATTGATGGCCGACAATGCCGGCGCGATAGCCGCAGTCGCGGCGCAGGCCCGCACATCGCATTGCGTCATCACGACGACGAGGTCAGCCGCATCCAATGCGGTTTCCACGGCCGCGCTTGATCGCCGGGGAAGGTCGCAGATGACCGTGGCGCCGCCGCGGCGGCCGGCGTCGATGACCGCGTCCAGCGGGCCCGCGTCGATCTCGACGCCGATCCTGCTCCCCGACAGGACGCTGATCCCGCGGTGTCCGGGCAAGGCCTGTCGCAGCGCCGCCAGGTTGAGCCTGCCGCTCTCCAACGTCAGATCGGGCCAGCGCAGACCGGACTCCGCCTCGCTGCCTAGCACCAGATCGATGCCGCCGCCCCACGGGTCGACGTCGACGAGCAGCGGTTCCGGCGCGCTCAGCGACAAGGCCGCGGCGAAGAGCGAAGCGCCCGCTCCCCCGCGTCCCGCGATGACCGCGACAACTCCCCCAGCTCGCCGGTCCACCCGGGTGGACTCCGCGGCATCGGACAGTTCGGCGACCAGTTCGCTTTCGTGTCGCGGCAGCGCAGTGACGTGCTGCGCACCAACCGATATCGCGGCTTCCCACGTCGAGTCGCTGGGCTCGGATCCGCTGACCAGGATTACCCCGGTCCGGCGGGGCAGTGCGCTGCCCGCGCAACGCCGGGCCGACTCCTCGTCCAGCACGACGGCCGCGGCTCCGGTCCACGCAGTCCGGCTCGGTACTCCCGCGGAGTGGACCACGCGCACCCCGGCGGCAGCCGCCACCCGGTCCACTTCCTCGCGCAGCGAGGTGTCGCCGACCATGGCCAGGACGCCGTTGGTTGGGTTCATCTGGCCAATGTGCGGCGAACGGAGCGGTGCCGCCAGACCTACCGGTCCAACTGTGGACAGATCGCGATCTGTGGAGAGAGTCACCAGGTTCCGGGTGACCGAAAACAAGGTTCCGCAACCGCCAACATGGGAGGATTTCCGCAAAAGGAACTTGGTCCAGAAAAGGGACGACCCCCGCCAGGGGGGGAGGAGGCGGAGGTCGTCGTGTATCAGCCCCGGGGGGTCGGGCTGATGCACACCCGGCATAAGCCGAGTAATCCTCACTATACACACGGATTGACCGACCGGCGCAAGTGCTGCTTGCTAAAGGAAGCAGTGGCAACTATGCCGAATTACAGTCTCCGACACCTGTCTTGAACTGCCATTTTAGACACGGCATCGCTGCCTGTCGAGCCCGGTTCTATGCTGGACGGCGTGATCGTATCCGACCCGGCCGGACCGCAGCTAACGAAGCCGCAAAGCCCACCGGCAACCGGCCACCCCGCCCGAACGGCGGCGTTCTTTGATCTTGACAAAACGGTTATTGCGAAGTCGAGCACACTGGCCTTCAGCAAACCATTCTTCGATCAGGGGCTAATCAATCGACGGGCTGTGCTCAAGTCAACTTATGCACAGTTTCTGTTCCTCATGTCGGGCGCCGACCACGATCAGATGGACCGGATGCGCTCTTATGTCACCAATATGTGCACCGGCTGGGATGTCGAGCAGATCAAGTCGATCGTGGGTGAGACGCTGCACGAAATCGTCGATCCGCTGGTGTTCGCTGAGGCCGCCGACCTGATCGCCGACCACAAGCTGTGCGGGCGCGATGTGGTGGTGGTTTCCGCTTCCGGAGAAGAAATTGTCGCGCCCATCGCACGTGCGCTCGGCGCCACGCACGCCATGGCCACCCGGATGGTCGTCGCGGACGGCAAGTACACCGGAGAGGTTGCGTTCTATTGCTACGGCGAGGGCAAGGTGGAGGCGATCCGGGAGCTCGCCGCGCGCGAGGGATATCCGCTGGAACACTGCTACGCCTACTCCGATTCGATCACCGATCTGCCGATGCTGGAGGCCGTCGGCCACCCCACGGTGGTCAACCCGGACCGCGCGCTGCGCAAAGAGTCCGCGTCGCGAGACTGGCCGGTGCTGACGTTCTCCAAGCCGGTGTCCCTGCGTGACCGGATACCGGCTCCCTCCAGCGCGGCCGTCGCCACTACCGCGGCGGTCGGCATCAGCGCCATCGCTGCCGGCGCGCTCACCTACTCCCTGCTGCGCCGGTTCGCGCTGTAGCTCCCCGCCGCCGCCCCGCGAGCCCAGTGCTGCTTAGCCAGCGCCAAGTGCCGTAACGATCCGGTGTCGCGCGGAATTTGGCACTTGATGTGGCCGTAGTCACGGAGTACAAAGGAACCACGGAAGCCTCGGAAGGCCAAGGTCGACTCGGAAGAGAAGGATCGATCTCCCAACCAAGGCAACCCGGCACGGATCCCCGGCACCCACGCGGAGCACGCCGCGATAATGGCAAAAGTGCTGCGGGCCTGCGTTATTGCGAAGAGCGAACGACCACGACGACCCTTTGGGTAGGGTTGCAGTCGTAGCGCATCGCAGGAACGCCGAGGCCACCCACGCAGCCCACATCGCACGCTTGGTAACCGGAGGTCCGTGCTAGCGGGCGACGCGCCGAATTCCATTCGGAACGTCGCCCGCTTTACGTTGCTGGAGCCCTGTCAGGAAGCGGCCCGCGCGATGGACAGCGCCTCCTTTGCGCCGGCCTGTAGAGCGCGGCAACACATCACCAACCACTCCCCGACGCCCTCGGGTGTGCCCGACGCGAAGCCGAGGGCGGCCTCGCGGTAATCCGCGGCGTGCCGCATCCAATACACCTCGGGAACGCCGAGGCCGTGCGGGTCCAGCCCAGTTGCCACGGTCACCAGTCGCGACACGGCGCGCGCCACCACCCCGTCGGCACTGCCGAACGGGGCCAGGGTGAGCATCTCGCCGTGGGCGACGGCCGCCAGCACCGGAGCGGGCACCCGGGAACCCCCCGCGACGAGATCGGTCAACAACTCCAGGCGGCGCGCCACGTCGAGTTCCGCCCGCGGACGGCCCAATCCGTCGGCACAGGTCAGGTCGGCCGCCGCCAGCATGTGCAACCGTGCCAGCGCCTGCAGCGGCGCCCGCTGCCACACCCCGATCAGCGCCGTGGCACCGCCTTCGAGCGCCTCTGAGACCCGCAGCGCACCAGTCAGTACCGGTTCGGCCCGCCCGCTCTCGGCATCCTCGAGCTGCATCGATCCGCCGTCGAGCACCGAGGACGACCGCGCCGCGCGCAACGCCGCCTCGGCGGCTGTCGCGGGCCAGCCGCGGAGATTCGTCTTGTGCCGGTGCGCGCGGCCCAGTGCCTCGCGCGCATCTTCACTGGCCTGCGCCACACCGTGCAGGTCGGCCAGTGGCGCCAGCGGATCGGCGGTCATGGCTGCTCACGCTAGCCCGGGTCGGGCAGCGGCTGTGCACCGGTGGGGCGAACTTCCGGCCGAACATCGACGTCCGCGCAATCTTCGGTGACTAGGCTCACAGACATGACCGATACGCATGCCGAAGCCCCCTCTACGTATCCGCCGCCCGCCGAATTCGCCGCGCAGGCGAACGCCACCGACGAGTTGTACCAGGCCGCGCAGGCCGACCGCCTGGGGTTTTGGGCCGACCAGGCCAACCGGCTGCGCTGGGAGAAGCCGTTCACCGAGGTGCTGGACTGGTCCGAGGCGCCGTTCGCGAAGTGGTTCGTCGGCGGCACGCTGAACGTGGCCTACAACTGCGTGGACCGCCACGTCGAGGCCGGCAACGGCGACCGGGTGGCCATCCACTGGGAGGGTGAGCCGGTCGGCGATCACCGCAGCCTGACGTACTCGGATCTGCTGGCTCAGGTGTCCAAGGCGGCCAACGCGCTGACCGATCTGGGTCTGGTCGCCGGTGACCGCGTCGCGATCTACATGCCGATGGTGCCCGAGGCCATCGTGGCGATGCTGGCCTGCGCGCGGCTCGGCGTCATGCATTCCGTGGTCTTCGCAGGGTTCTCCGCACCGGCGCTCAAGGCCCGCATCGAGGACGCCGAGGCCAAGCTGGTCATCGCCACCGACGGGCAGTACCGCCGCGGCAAGGCGGTATCGCTCAAGGACGCCGTCGATGAGGCCGTGCAGGGCCAGGACTGCGTCGAGCACGTTCTTGTGGTCCGGCGCACCGGCATTGACGTGCCGTGGACCGAGGGGCGCGATCTGTGGTGGCATGAGACCGTCGATCCGGCGTCCCCGCAGCACACTCCGGAGGCCTTCGACGCCGAGCATCCGCTGTTCCTGCTCTACACCTCGGGCACCACCGGCAAGCCCAAGGGCATCATGCACACCACCGGCGGCTACCTGACGCAGGCCTCCTACACGCACTACAACGTCTTCGACATCAAACCGGAGACCGACGTGTTCTGGTGCACCGCCGACATCGGCTGGGTCACCGGGCACACCTACATCGTCTACGGGCCGCTGTCCAACGGCGTGACTCAGGTGGTTTACGAGGGCACCCCGACCTCGCCGACCGAGCACCGGCACTTCGAGGTCATCGAGAAGTACGGTGTCACGTGCTATTACACCGCGCCGACGCTGATCCGGTCGTTCATGAAACAGGGCCGCGCGGTCGCTGACTCCCACGATCTGTCCAGGCTGCGGCTGCTCGGTTCGGTCGGCGAGCCGATCAACCCGGAGGCGTGGCGCTGGTACCGGGAGGCGTTCGGCCGCGGGCGGACCCCGATCGTGGACACCTGGTGGCAGACCGAGACGGGTTCGATAATGATCTCCCCACTGCCCGGTGTTACCGCGGCCAAGCCGGGCTCGGCCATGACGCCGCTGCCGGGCATCTCGGCCAAGATCGTCGACGACGACGGCAACCAGCTCAAGCCGGGCACCGACCACGGCGAGCAGGCCAACGGCTACCTGGTGCTGGATCAGCCGTGGCCGTCGATGCTGCGCGGCATCTGGAACGACCCGGACCGCTTCAAGGAGACCTACTGGTCGCGATTCGCCGAACAGGGCTGGTACTTCGCCGGCGACGGTGCCCGCTACGACGCCGACGGCAACATCTGGGTGCTGGGACGCATCGACGACGTGATGAACGTGTCCGGTCACCGCATCTCCACCGCAGAGGTGGAATCGGCACTCGTTGGCCATTCCGGTGTGGCCGAGGCCGCCGTCGTGGGCGCCACCGACGACCACACCGGTCAGGCGATCTGCGCGTTCGTCATCCTGGAAGCGCACGCCGCCGGCAGCAGCGACGAGATGGTCGATGAGCTGCGCAAGCAGGTCGCCAAGGAGATCTCACCGATCGCCCGGCCCCGCGAGATCCACGTCGTTCCAGAGCTGCCCAAGACCCGCAGCGGCAAGATCATGCGCCGGCTGCTGCGCGACGTCGCCGAGGGTCGCGAACTCGGCGACACCTCGACGTTGGTCGACCCCAGCGTCTTTGAGGCGATCCGCGCCAGTAAGTAAGGCGCGGCTCGGCGGGCTGGGGGCACCTCCCGCTTGGGGGGGAGAGCGAAGCGACCCCGGAGAAGCGGTCAGCCCCCAACCGGGACAAAGCCCGTGCCCGGCCGGTCCTTGCTGGCGATGTCGGCGAGCTGGGTGTTGATCGACATCGTCACCGCCGGGGTGTGCAGCGGGATGAACTTGACCACGCAGGTGGGCAGGTCCTGGCTGAACGCGCCGTGGATCATGCCGACCAGCCGGTTGTTCACCGTGACGGGTGCACCCGAATCACCGGGCTGGCCGCATACCTGGTTCACGATCGTTCCGGGCTCCTGGCCGGGACCCCACGTGACACCGCAGGAGTAGCCGGTGGTGCGGCCCAGCTTGCAGGCGACGTCGCCGAACGACGGATCGGGCCCGATGCCGTCGATCTGAAAGCCTTTGACGTTGTTGACCGGTGTGACCTTCTGCGGATCGAACTGAATCACCGCGTAGTCGAGGCCGTCGTTGCCCGCGACCATGGTTCCCAGAATGCCGCTGCCTTCGAAACCCTCAGCGGCCACGACGGCGCCGGGTCCGCCGCAGTGCGCCGACGTGAACCCGATCAGGTTGCCGCGGTTGTCGTTACCGATCGTCGTCAACGTGCACAGCGTGTCGCCGTTGACGACGATGCCCGATCCCCCACCCAGGGTTACCTTTTCGTCGGCATACGCCGACGGGACGGGTGACAGGGTCGCCATTGCGACAAGGGCCGCCACGAATACTGCCGCCACAACCAGATGCTTCAGATGTGCGGTCCTCGGTGCCTTCACTGCAATCTCCCACCGTGTGTCGTGTTGCCCGGCCCGACCCGCTCGATGGCTAATCAGTCTAGCGTGATCACAGCAGCAACTCCTGCCCCAGTTTCAGTCCTTACCCCGCGGGTAGGCCCCTGCCAGGCGTGAGACGGCTGGCCTCGTCCCCACCGTCGTCGCGTGGCAACATAACCGTCGACGACTAAGCGAAAGCGGGAGGAACCCTCCGTGAGCAACAATGGCGACCGCAAGAATGGGGTGCCGACGACCGTCACCTCGATTCCGCTCGTGGACCCACACGCCGTACCGGCCGATCCGTCCTTCGGCGAGTTGGTAAAGGACGCGACCGCCCAGGTCTCCACGCTCGTGCGAGCCGAAGTCGAACTGGCCCGCGCGGAGATCACCCGCGACGTCAAGAAGGGTCTCACCGGCAGCATCTTCTTCATCGCGGCGCTGGTGGTGCTGTTCTACTCGACGTTCTTCTTCTTTTTCTTCCTCGCCGAACTACTCGACACCTGGCTGTGGCGGTGGGTCGCGTTCCTGATCGTGTTCGGGATCATGGTGGTGGCCACCGCACTGCTGGCGCTGTTCGGCTATCTCAAGGTCCGCCGCATCCGCGGTCCTCAGCAGACCATCGAGTCGGTCAAGGAGACCAAGGAAGCGCTGACGCCCGGCCACGACAAGGCAGCGCAGAAGGCGCTCAAGGCGCAGGCCGCGGACGCGCCGGCCGATCCGTCAGGCTGGTAATGGCGCCACCCGACCCGTCGGTCACCCGCATCGGCGGGCCGTGGCGCCATCTCGAGGTACACGCCAACGGCATTCGTTTCCACGTCGTGGAGGCGGACGCCGACCCGCACGACCCGACACCGGCGACCGCCAGGCCGCTGGTGATCCTGCTACACGGTTTCGGATCGTTCTGGTGGTCCTGGCGTCACCAACTCCGGGGGTTGACCGGGGCACGGGTGGTCGCGGTGGACCTGCGCGGCTACGGCGGCAGTGACAAGCCGCCGCGCGGCTATGACGGCTGGACACTGGCCGGCGACACCGCCGGACTGGTACGCGCACTGGGCCATTCGTCGGCCACGCTGGTCGGTCACGCTGACGGCGGACTGGTCTGCTGGGCGACGTCGGTGCTGCATCCGCGAATGGTGCGCGCCATCGCCGTGATCAGTTCCCCGCATCCGGCGGCGCTGCGCAGCTCAGCGCTCACCCGCCGCGACCAGGGCCGCGCGCTGCTGCCCTGGATGCTGCGCTACCAGCTGCCGATCTGGCCGGAGCGGACGCTGACCCAGCACAACGCCGACGAGCTCGAGCACCTGGTGCGCAGCCGCGCCAGTGCCAAATGGCTTGCCTCCGAAGACTTCTCAGAGACCATTTCGCATATGCGGCGAGCCATCCAGATCCCGTCGGCGGCGCACTCCGCGCTGGAGTATCAGCGCTGGGCCGTACGCAGCCAACTTCGCGGCGAGGGCCGGCGGTTCATGCGGTCGATGAAGCGGCCGCTGACCGTGCCGGTGCTGCACCTGCGCGGCGACGCCGACCCGTATGTGCTGGCCGACCCGGTCCGCCGGACCGAACGCTACGCGCCGCACGCCCGCTATGTATCCATCGCCGGCGCAGGCCATTTCAGCCACGAGGAAGCACCCGACGCGGTCAACGACCAGCTGTCGCGGTTCCTGGCCCAGGTGTACGGATCAGCGGTCAGCTGATACACGCGCCGGTGGCCACCGGCGTGGAGTTACCGATCTTGGCGAGCTGACGGGAGACCTCGTTGGCGGTCAGCACGAAACCCGTCTCGTTGTCGTCGACGGCCGCCCCGAACACCACGCCGAGCACGCGACCGTTGAGATCGATCATCGGACCCCCCGAATTACCCTGCCGGACAGTGCCTCTGATGGTATACACCTCGCGGGTCACGGTGGTGGTGCGGTAGATATCCGGGCCGTTGAGCTCGATGATCTCGCGGACCCTGGCCGGGGAGGCTGCGAAGTTCCCGCCGCCGGGATACCCCAGTACCAGCGCGTCGGCACCGGTCTTGGCCGGCTGGTCGGCGAACGCCAGTGGCGCGGACGGCAGGTTGGGCACGTCCAGGATCGAGATGTCGGCACTGGGGTCGTAGGACACCACCGTCGCGTCGTAGGTCTGGCCGTCGGCCTCGACGGTGACGGTCTCCGACCCGGCGACCACGTGCGCGTTCGACATCACCCGGTTGGGCGAGACGACGAAACCGCTGCCTTCGAGCACCTTCTGGCAGCCGGGCGCGACGCCGCGGATCTTCACTACGCTCGGCCGGTCCGCGGCGACAACGGAGCTGTCGGTCAGCGCGGGGTCCGGCGCGGCCACTGCCACGATGGGTGTGCGGCCGAACGGCTGCAGCACGTCCGGCAGCCCCGAGGTGCTCAGCAGCCCGGAGAGCCGGGTCGGCACGGACTTCAGCCAGCTGGGTGCCAACCCGTCGACTTCAGCCAGCACCTTGGAGCCGCGGACCGCGGCGGCCAGGTTGGTCTGATCCGATGATGTCAGTGGGGTGGCCAGCAGCCAGGCGGCGACCAGCACGGCCACCAGTTGCAGCCCGACGCCGATCACCGAGTCGACCATGCGCAGGGTGCCGTTGCGGATGGCGCCGCGCACCGCCCGGCCCAGCACCACGCCGGCGATCTCACCGATCACCACCAACACCAGGATCAGGAAAAGTGCGGCGAACAGCTTCGCCCGGGGACCGCTGACGTGACTGACCAGGTGCGGCGCCAGCAGCACACCGGCGACCGCGCCGAGGATCACGCCGACGAAGGACAGCAGTGAGCCCAGGGCCCCGGAGCGCCAACCAGAGACCGCGGCCACGAACGCGATCGCGAGCACGGCGATGTCCAGCCACTGTGACGGTGTCATGATCAGGCATCACCGTAGCTGTCGGAATGACCTACCAGGGACATTGCGTCATCGAGTTCGCGAAGGTTGTCGGTGTCCCACGGCTGCGCCCAGCCCGCCACGTCCAGCATCGCCGAGATCACCTGACCGGTAAAACCCCACACCAGCATCTCGTTGAGCAGAAACGCCGGCCCCGCGAACCGATGACTGAAGTCTTTGCGGTACACCATGATCCGGTTTTCCGGGTTGATGAATGCCCGGACCGGGACCCGCGCGACGATCGCGGTTTCGCCTTCGTCCATGACCGCCACGGGGCCGGGATCCGGTGAATACGCCAGCACCGGCACGACGTGGAACGCGGACGGGGCGATGAACATCCGCTCCATGGTGGCCAACGGCTGCAGCCGGGTCACGTCGATGCCGGTTTCCTCGTTGGCCTCGCGCAACGCGGTAGACACCGGGCCGTCGTCACCAGGATCGGTCGCGCCGCCGGGAAAGGCCGCCTGGCCCGCGTGGTGCCGCAGGCTGGACGCCCGCACTGTCACCAGCAGGTCGGCGTCCTCAGGCACACCGCCGGACGGCGAGGGCGCCTCGGAGCCGGAGAACAGCACGAGCACCGCGGCGTCACGTCCGGTCCCGGTCAACGCCGCCTTCGCGTTCGCCGCGGTCACCATCGCGAGCACATCGGGCGGCAGCCGGCGGCGGTAGGCGCGGGGCACCCGCCCGACGTTGTCGACGAGCGGCTGCAGCCACAGCGGTGCCGCCTCGGGATCCAAGTCGGGATTGAGCGGGCCCGCCGCACTTGCTGGGCTCACTGGGGCACACCTATCTGTCCGTCCACCGCGGCGGCGATTTCGTCCGCGCTGGCGAAGGCCCGCGGCAGGATTTCGGCCACGGTACCGTCCGCGCGGAGCACCACCGTGGCAGGCATGACGTTCGGTACCCGCAGCGCGGCGGCAATGCGGCGCTGGCCGTCCTGGAGGGTCGGCAGCCGGACACCCAACTCCGCCAACCGCAGCAGCGCGGCCGTCTCGTTCTCGTCCTGATGCACCGTCACCACCGTCACCTCGGGGCCCATCCGCTGTTGATACTCGGCCATGGCGGGCAGTTCCGCCGCGCACGGCGCACACCAGTACGCCCACAGGTTCAGTACCACCGCCCGGCCGCCCAGCGCGCGGGCCACGTTCACCGGTGCGCCGTCCGCCGCGCACTCCACCGTGATGCCTTGCAGCACCGCCGGCCCCGGGTTGTCACCGGCGGGCGGGCACGGCTGCAGGTCGGCGTCGCGGCGCGGGCCTGCCAGCGCCTCAGCGGTATCCGCGTCCCGGTGTGCGCGACTCGCCGGTGACTGCGGTGTGGTGGCCGTCGGAGAGTCGTGCCGCAGTTGCAGCAGCAGCCCCGCGCCGAGCGCCATCACCACCACCAGGACCGCGACGGTCCATCGGGTCGAGGTGCTCATCGGACGGGGGCGAGCGCGACGATCACAGGCCGGCGAGTGCCAGCAGGTGGTCGGTCTCGGGTCCGCGGACCAGTCCGGCGGCGATCAGCGGCTCGGTGGGTCCGAGACCGAACGAGGGGCAGTCCTTGGCCAGCACGCACACCCCGCAGGCCGGTCGACGGGCGTGGCACACCCGGCGCCCGTGAAAGATCACCCGATGGCTGAGCAGCGTCCACTCGCGCCGCTCGATGAGCTCACCGACAACCTTCTCGACCTTGACCGGATCCTCCTCGGCGGTCCACCGCCACCGGCGGACCAGCCGGCCGAAGTGGGTGTCCACCGTGATGCCGGGCACGTCGAATGCATTTCCGAGGATGACGTTGGCCGTCTTGCGCCCCACCCCGGGCAATGTCACCAGGTCGGCCATATTGGCGGGCACTTCCCCGTCGAAGCGCTCCTGCAGCGCCTGACCGAGGCCGATCAGCGAGTTGGCCTTGTTGCGGTAGAAACCCGTGGGGCGGATGAGTTCCTCGAGTTCGGCGCGGTCGGCCTGCGCGTAGTCCAGCGCCGTGCGATAGCGGGCGAACAGGGCCGGGGTGGTGAGGTTGACTCTCTTGTCCGTGGACTGCGCCGACAGGATGGTCGCGACGGTCAACTCCAGCGGCGTGGTGAAGTCCAGCTCGCAGTACACATGCGGAAACGCTTGCGCGAGCGAGCGATTCATCCGGCGTGCGCGGCGAACCAGCCCGAGCTGGGTTTCGGACGTCCACCGACGGGCCAGCTTCGGGCTGGTCGAAGGTTCGGCCGAGGTCTCACCGGATGTCACGCTGTCAGGGTACTGATGCCCAGCCGGTCACGTGCGCGCAGGCGCAGACGGCGGGCACTGCGGACCCGGTGACAATTCGTGATCCCACCGAGACCTTGGCCGTGTTTACTTCTGCCTTGTGTCCTGGTTGCTCGTCGCATTCATCCCGGGGTTGCTGATGCTGGCAACCTTCGGTCTCGAGCGCCTCGAATCAGGCCTGGAACGCAATACCGTCTCGGCCACCGACGTCGCGGAGTTTCTCGAACAGGCGGACGCCGACGAGTTGGGCACATTGGCGCGGGACGGAATGCCCGAGGCACTGGACTGCCTGCACCGACGTCGCCTGGATCGCGGCGCTGAGCCGCTGAGGCAACGCGCGAGGGATCGTGAGAAGCCCCTGCGCGGGCGCGCACGGACCGACAAATCCCGCATCGACCCAATCGTCGTTGCCGGCGGGGAATTGGGTTTGCCGACACGGGCGCATGTGTTCAACGGGATGAATCCGGAGTTTCAGGAGACCCGGCGCGCCAATCGTGTGTAGCGTTGGCTCGTCGCGAAACCGTCTACCTTTAGACTTAACTCGCTAAGCAGGTACTAGCTGGTTTGCGCGTGTCATATCACCCAACAGCATAAGAGGGGCAACGTGGACGAGATCCTGGCCAGGGCCGGAATCTTCCAGGGAGTCGAACCCAGCGCCGTATCCGCGCTGACCAAACAACTGCAGCCAGTCGACTTCCCGCGCGGACACACCGTGTTCGCCGAAGGTGAGCCCGGCGATCGGCTCTACATCATCATCTCGGGCAAAGTGAAGATCGGCCGTCGCTCGCCGGACGGCCGCGAGAACCTGCTCACGATCATGGGTCCGTCCGACATGTTCGGCGAGTTGTCGATCTTCGACCCTGGCCCGCGGACGTCGAGCGCGACCAC
>JAOPWF010000219.1 GCA_025965815.1 Mycobacterium sp. | reverse complement strand
ATCGGCGCGAGCGGCGATCCCCCCGAAAGTGGCAGCGTCGTACTCTATTTCGGTATGAGCTGGCGGGCGGCCACGATGATGCGGTGCCGGGTGTCCGCGCCACTGCTGCCTGGGCCACCGGTCTGTCGAGGTCGCGCGGTGGTGTGATCCTCGACGTCCCGGTGCAGCGCCATCTGCAGGATGTCGAAGGCGCCGGGAAGCGGGCCCGGCCTGACGTAGCTCGCGCAGGTGGCGGCTCACGGTCGATTCGGGCAGTCCGGTCGCGGTGGCGGCGGCGCGGCCGCTCAGTTCTCCTGCGGGGCTGCGCAATAGCAGCGTCATCAGCCGGACCCGGTCCGGATTGGCGAGGGCCTTCAATTGCGTCGCCGATGCGGCGACGGGCGGAAGGACGTCCGGCACAACAAAAGTGTCGTCGGACGGTTAGCGGAGGTCAACAGTTGCCCCGTGGCAATCGGCTTCATGGTCGGGAAAATCCAGTTAACACCCACTGAGATGACGGACGCGACACCGTACCGCAATGGGAAATTGTCGCCTGTGATGTTGCTGAGCGAGCCGCCGGGGTCAACCGGTCAACTGCGCCCGAACCTCGGTGCCGACGAATCGGACGAAGTCGTGGAGGTTCACATCCGCAGCCGGCTGGAGGACGACGGTACCGGCACCGGCCGTAAACCACCGGTCTGCGGCGGCTGCGATCTGAGCCGCCGTGCCAAATGCGGCGACGTCGCCGGATGCGTCGTATCCCCATCGGCGGGTCTCGGCCAGCGCGTCGGCCCTGGCGCACGCACCGGTCGCACAGATCACGTAGACGACGACAGAATGCGGCGCACGTTCTCCCCGGGCACCCATTCCGGCGTCGATATGTACCCGCGCCGCACGGACCTCGTCGGGGCTGGTCCCGCTGGTCAGTATCGTCCCGGTCGCGAGTTCCCCGCTGAGTTCGAGCGTCCGGGGTCCGCTCGCGGCTGCCAGCAGCGGAATATCGGGGTTCGGCGGCCACTCGAGCGCAACGTTGGACAGCGACACGTATCTGCCGTCGTAGGTGACGGTTTCGCCGCGAAGCAGTGCGCGCAGGCAGCTGAGATATTCGCGCAGCAGGGTCATCGGCGAGCCGACGCCGGCGCCGGCCTGTCGCATCCAGTCCTGGACGCCGTGCCCGATCCCGACGCGAAGACGCCCCGGGAATGCGCGGTCCAGTGTCGCTACCTCCATGGCGGTCAGCGCCACGTTCCTCAACGAGACGGGCAGCACACCGATGCCCACCGACAGGCTTTGGCTGTTCGCCAGAACGATGGCCGCACTGGCGATGCCGCCCTGGGCGAAACAGTCTTCCCAGAGCCACAACTCGTCGAGGCCGGCGGAGTCGGCCGCACGCGCGACCGAGGCCAACTGCTCCGGCGGGAGCTGTGGCCGGAGCACACAGCCGAGCGACGGGAGGGGACGCGCGTCTTCGGGGCCGCCGCCGGTGCTCAGAGACATGGTGGCTTTCCAGTCTCCCTGCCGTGCCTGGTGTCGCTGACGGGCAGGTGGGTACTTTGAGACCAAACGGCACACTGGTGGCTAATCAGATGGGGTGATCCGATGGTTCTTGACCCGGCGGTGGTACTCCTCGCCGCGGGCGACGGGCCGCCGGGGCTGATGCCGGCACGTCAGCAGATGGCGGTGTCGCTGGGCTGGCACATCATCCTGGCCTGCTTCGGCGTCGCGTTTCCCACGATCATCTACGTGATGCACCGGCGCGGGCTCGTCCGTGGTGACGATGTTGCCCTCGGGCTCGCCAAACGGTGGGCCAAGGTGTCGGCGGTGCTGTTCGCCATCGGAGCCGTGTCAGGCACTGTGCTCAGCTTCGAGATGGGTCTGCTGTGGCCGGGCCTGATGGGGCGTTTCGGTGATGTGCTAGGCCTGCCGTTCGCGTTCGAAGGGCTGTCATTCTTCGTCGAGGCGATATTCCTCGGCATCTACCTCTACGGCTGGGGCCGTCTGCCCCCTCGCCGGCATCTGGCGATGCTGATCCCGATGGGGATCTCGGGCGTGGTCGGGACCTTCTGCGTGGTATCGGTGAACGCGTGGATGAACAACCCGACGGGCTTCCGCATCGTCAACGGTGTCGTCACCGACGTCAACCCGTGGCGCGCGATGTTCAATGACGGTGTCTGGCTGCAGTTTCTGCACATGTGGGTCGGCGCCTTCATGGTGGTCGGCTTCGTCGTCTCCGGGGTGTATGCGGCCGGCCTGCTACGCGGCCGCACCGATGCCCATCACCGGTTGGGCTTTGCGGTTCCGTTCACTTTTGCGACCGTCGCCGCGGTGGCGCAGCCGTTCATCGGGCACATCCTCGGCCTGCGCGTCGGCGACAGCCAACCGGCCAAGCTCGCCGCGTTCGAACTCGCCACCACAACGGAGTACGCCGCCCCGGAGCGCCTCGGTGGCATCCTCGTCGACGGCGAGGTGCGCTGGGCACTGAGCATTCCCCGGCTGGGGTCCATCATCGCCCGCAACTCACTGACCGCTCCGGTGCCCGGCCTCGACTCGGTCCCCGAGGCCGACCGGCCGCCGGTCAACATCACCCATCTGGCGTTCCAGTCCATGGTCGGCATCGGGACGCTGCTGGCGGCGTCGGTGGTGGTCTACTGGCTGGCTCGCCGGCGCGGGCATGACCTGCTCGAGAACCGCTGGTATCTGCGCTTCGCGGTCATCACCGGCCCACTGGCCATCCTGGCCGTCGAATGCGGCTGGGTCGCCACCGAAGTCGGTCGTCAACCATGGACGGTCTGGCAGGTGCTGCGCACCACCGACGCGGCCAACGCCAGCGCCGGCCTGTGGTGGAGTTACATCGGCGTGCTGGTGATCTATCTCGGTATGACCGTCGCCGCGTACGTCGTACTGCGGTCCATGGCCAAGCGGTGGCGTGCGGGTGAAGAAGACCTGCCAAGCCCGTACGGACCGGCCACCCCGGCGCCCGCGTTGTCGACGACCGACACCGGGGAGGGCCCGCTTCCATGACGCTGGCCGATGCGGTCGCCGCCGCCCTGTTCGTCGGTGTCATCACGTACGCGCTGTTCGGGGGCGCCGACTTCGGCTCGGGCTTCTACGATCTCACCGCCGGCGGCACCCGACGCGGCGCCCAGTTACGCACGCTCATCGACCACAGCATCGGCCCGGTCTGGGAAGCCAACCACGTCTGGCTTATCTACATCCTCGTCATCTGGTGGACCGGCTTTCCCAGAGCCTTCGCCGCGGCGATGACAACCCTGTTCATCCCGCTCGCGCTCGCCCGTGCCGGAATCGTGCTGCGCGGAGCGAGTTTCGCGTGCCGCAAGTACGCCGCGACCCTCGGACAGGCCCGGCTGTTCGGCGCCACCTTCGCCGGCTCGTCGCTGATCACGCCGTTCTTTCTGGGAACTGTCGCCGGCGCCGTCGCCTCCGGACGAGTCCCTGCCGAGGGTTACGGAGACCAGTTCAGATCCTGGTTAAATCCGACCTCGCTGACAGGAGGCGTCCTCGCCGTCGCCACCTGCGCGGTGCTCGCGGGCGTCTTCCTCACCGCCGACGCATCCCGCGCCGGGCTGGACGATCTCACCGTCGAACTGCGCCGCCGGACGATCGCGGTCGGGATCGTCACCGGCCTGATCGTATTCGCCGGCCTGTACCCGATCCTGCACGACGCACCGACACTGAGCCGGGGCCTGCTCGGCAGGGCATCTCCGCTGCTGGTGATCGCCGCGGCGGCCGGTGCGCTGACCATCGTGCTGCTGTATCGGCGCCGCTACGGGGCTGCGAGGATTCCCGCCGTCGCGGCGGTCACCTCCGTCGTTGCGGGGTGGGGTGTAGGGCAGTACCCGTGGATGCTCGTTGACCAGATGACGATCCAGGAGGCCGCCGGCGCCGAAGCCAGCCTCGCCGGACTACTGGTCGTCGTCGCGCTGGCTGCCGTGGTCGTGCTCCCGGCACTCGCCTACCTGTTCTGGCTTACGCAGACCGCGCCGTGGACGTCGGGGTAACCGGACGACCTATTCGGGCAGCCGCAGCTCGGGCTTCTCGACCTCTTCGATGTTGACCTCCTTGAAGGTGATGACGCGTACCTGCTTGACGAACCGGGCCGGCCGGTACATGTCCCACACCCAGGCGTCGGCGAGCCGTAGTTCGAAGTAGACCTCGCCGTCGGCGTTGCGCGGCACCAGCTCCACACTGTTGGCGAGATAGAACCGTCGCTCGGTTTCGACGACGTAGCTGAACTGCCCGACGATGTCTTTGTATTCGCGGTACAGCGAGAGCTCCATCTCGGTTTCGTACTTTTCGAGATCTTCGGCACTCATCGGCTCTGCTGTCCTTCTGCTCGGTCTGGTTTCATTTTTCCTCACCCGAGTTCGCTGTGCTGCCCCGGAATCTGATGTTGCCGGTCGAGCGGCTCCGGCGCGCACTCGATGACCTGGGACGTGCCCTCCTCCGGCACCAATTCGCCCGCTACCGACACCAGCCGCCGCACATTGATGAACGAGTAGCGATGCTGGCTGCAGGGGCCCAACTCGGCCAGCGCGGCCGTGTGCGCGGGGGTGCTGTAGCCCTTGTGCTCGGCGAAGCCGTAGCCGGGGTGCTCGGCGTCCATCGCCACCATCAGGCGGTCGCGGCTGACCTTGGCCAGCACGCTGGCAGCGGCGATGCAGGCCGCCGCCGCGTCCCCGCCGATCACCGGCAACGAGGGCATAGGCAGGCCCGGGACGCGAAAGCCGTCGGACAGTACGTAGCCCGGCCGTTGTGGAAGCCCGGCGACCGCACGTCGCATGCCCTCGATGTTGGCGACGTGCACCCCGCGCCGATCGACTTCCGTGGACGGAATGAACACCACGTGGTATGCCAGCGCGTACCGGCGGATCAGCGGAAACAGCCGCTCGCGTTCCTTCTCGGTGAGCTTCTTGGAATCGTCGAGGACGGCCAGGCTCTCCAACCGGTTGGGTCCGAGCACGCACGCGGCCACCACCAGTGGGCCGGCGCAGGCGCCGCGGCCGACCTCGTCGACTCCGGCGACCGGGCCCAGCCCGCCGCGGTACAACGCGGATTCCAGGGTGCGCAGCCCAGAGGACTTGCGAATCACCGCTCGTGGTGGCCAGGTAGCCGGCATGCGTGACTCTCAGTTGCTCTGCGGGTTCACCGAGCCCACACCGCCCCAACGTGATGGCGGCCAAGCGATAAACCTCGCCTTTCCAATCACATTGTCCACCGGAACCGTTCCGGCCGTCGGATCGCCGGTGCACAGTATGCCGCGCTGAGCGTCGACGGGCGTGCTCGTGCAGTGCGCCCGGGAATCCGCCGAGTGGGTCCGGTTGTCGCCCATCACCCACAGCCTGCCGTCCGGCACGTGAACCGGCCCGAATTCATTGCCCAGGCACGGATAGACGGCGGGATCGGCCATCATGGTCGCCGGGTCGAGGTAGGGCTCCTTGAGCCGCTTGCCATTCACTGTCAGACCCGTATCCGCCCGGCACTCCACGGTTTGCCCGCCGACCGCGATGACGCGCTTGACCAGATCGTTTTCGTCCGGCGGCACGAAGCCGACGAACGACAGTGCGTTCTGACCAGCCCGCACCACCGGGTTCTGCGAGCGAATCGACTTGTAGCCGATGTTCCAGTTCGGCGGTCCCTTGAACACGATGACATCGCCGGGCGCGGGAGAACCGAACCGGTAGGTGAGCTTGTCCACCATGACGCGGTCACCGACGCAGCCGGTGCAGCCGTGCAGCGTGGGCTCCATCGACTCGGAGGGGATCAGGTACGGCCGCGCGATGAACGTCAACATGACGTAGTAGAGGACCACCGCGATGGCGACCAGGATGGCCGCCTCGCGCATCGCCGACTTCTTCCGCTTCGGCAGATCCGAGCCGGGCTCCGCATCAGCGGCGTCGTGCCCCGTGACCTCCGGTCCGGCTTCCGCGCCCACGGAGTTGACCGCGTGCTCGGGCGGCGAGCCGGTGGAGGGCCTGCCGGCTGCTTGTTGCGCTAGCGGTTCGTCGCCGCCGTCTGCTCGTGGCGCAGGCGGCTCATCGCTGGGTCGGGTCACGGGATCAGCGTAGCCAGCCGCTCAGCGGCCGACATGCCTCGCGGCGCTGCCATGATGACCGACGGGCGCGATGTCAGCGCTTCTCCTTGATCTTCGCCTTCTTGCCGCGAAGCTCGCGCAGGTAGTACAGCTTGGCCCGCCGCACGTCACCGCGGGTCGCGACGTCGATGTGGTCGATGTTGGGCGAATGAACCGGGAAGGTCCGCTCGACGCCCACGCCGTAGCTCTCCTTGCGGACAGTGAAGGTCTCGCGGATCCCGCCGCCCTGGCGGCGGATGACGACACCCTTGAAGACCTGGATGCGCTCCTTGGAACCCTCGATAACCTTCACGTGCACGTTGACGGTGTCGCCCGGGCTGAAGGCCGGGATGTCGTCGCGCAGCGATGACTGGTCGACGAAGTCCAGCGTATTCATCGGTGACACTTCCTTGCAGGTCGCGGCCGCGGGCAGCTGCATACTCGTCGTAAGCGATGCGGGCGCCCAGCCGGTGGATATCGGGCATCTATGTCGCGCAGCAGAAAGAAAATCCTGCGCGGACAACTGCTCAATTGTGCCAGATGCGTCGCACGCAGTGAAATCGTAACCGCGACGGCCATCCCCGGAGCCGATAGGAAGCCGAAGTACGTGTAGCGGCGGGCCAACAGTTACGCTTGGACCGGGGTTAGGCCGCAGCGCGGCAAGCACTATCCCAGCACACTAATTCTTGGAGGTAGGGCATGCGACGGCGGCCGTCGACGCTGATCACGGCTACCACTGCGGTCCTGGCCGCGCTGCTGCTCGCGAGCTGCGAAGCCAAGGTTTACGGCACGCCCGGCGAAAAGTCGGCGCCACCGCAGATGACGCTCGTTGCACCGCAGGCCACCCCCTACCCGATTCCGCAGGCGCCGCCCGACAAACCGACCGCTGCGTTAAACGGACTGGACGCCCGGGCCCGACAGGCCACGGCCGAAGCTGCCGATGACGGCGCGGACATCACCACCGTGGTGCTGGATCGCAAAACCGACCAGCAAGTTTCCAGCGGCAACAACACCCCGACGCCGGTCGCATCGGTGGCGAAGCTGTTCATCGCCGACGACCTGCTGCTGCAGGAGGCCAAAGGGCAGAGGCAACTCTCACCCGGCGACCGCCAAGCGCTCGACACCATGCTGCGCTCGTCCGACGACAACGCCGCGGAGAACTTCTGGAACCAGGGCGGCGGCAGCGCCATCATCAGCCGGATCGCTGCCCGGTACGGCCTGGAGTCCACCACGACGCCCTACGACGGGCGCTGGTGGAACACCATGAGCACCGCGGCCGATCTGGTGCGCTACTACGGCATGCTGATGGACGGCAGCGGTGGGCTGCCGCCCGAGCGGGCCGGAATCATCCTGTCCAACCTGGCCGAGTCCACGCCCAACGGTATCGACGGCTACCCCCAGCGGTTCGGCATCCCCGACGGCCTGTACGCCGAGCCCGTCGCCGTCAAGCAGGGCTGGATGTGCTGCTGGAACGGTGGGAACTGGATGCACCTGTCGACCGGCGTCATCGGCCTGGATCGCCGCTACATCATGGTGATCGGCTCCACGCAACCCAGTGACGATGTCACCGCACGCGCAACGATCACGCAGGCCGTGAAGACGATGTTCCCCGGCGGCCGTATCTAGGTCTCCGCCAGCAGGTCCGGGCGGCGTTCGCGGGTTCGTTCCAGCGACTGCTCGCGCCGCCAGGCCGCGACCTTGGCGTGGTCCCCGGACAGCAGCACCTCGGGCACCTCGAGTCCTCGCCAGGCCGGCGGCCTGGTGTAGCTCGGACCTTCCAGCAGGCCCAGTTTTTCCACGGAGTGCGAATCGTCCTGATGCGACACCGGGTTGCCCAGCACCTCGGGCAGCAGGCGGACGATCGCCTCGATCATCACCAGCGCGGCGGATTCGCCGCCGGGCAGCACGTAGTCGCCGATGGACACTTCCTCGACCCGCATGCGCTGGGCGGCGTCGTCGACGACGCGCTGGTCGATGCCCTCGTAGCGGCCACACGCGAATACCACGTGCGACTCGGTGCTCCAGCGTTGCGCGACGGCCTGGGTGAACGGCCGGCCCGCGGGCGTGGGCACGACGAGAAGT
>JAOPWF010000202.1 GCA_025965815.1 Mycobacterium sp. | reverse complement strand
CAATTGTCGGTGGTCCGCACCGCGCACTATTGGGCCATGCCGAGCATATCTCGTGGGGGCCGCTGCTACGGCTCGGCGTGTTCACGCTCTTCGTGCGCCTCCGCGGCAGCGGTGGCCTCCTGAGCCTCGGTCTCCTCGCCGGCGGCGCGCTCGGCATCGCCCTGATCTTGTTGCGCCTGGCCCTCCGCGATGAGATCGTTGTGCCCGAAAGCCTTTCCTACCAGCTCTTTCGCTTTACCAGCGGCACACTCTAGGGCTCCCAACACGGCCAAAATTGGGCCGCTGACGTAGTTGGCCATATCGCTACTCCTTGGTTTCGTCACCGTTACCCGATGCGTTCACGCCAACGCTAACCACCGATGGTGTCGGAGAGCTGACAGCCATAGAAAGAGACGATGATCATCGCGGCACTGGTTGACATCCGAATGCTCCGGGTGAAGCCGCTGAGCTGCATCGACAGCATAGGTGCTCCGATCTTCGCCTTGGGACAGTCAGACGCGGCTGCGGGCCGGTGAGAAGCGCTCAAGCTGGACGGGTGGTCCGCTGGGAGACGGCGGCGGCAGTTGCAGCGGAACTCCGTCGATAACCCGCGTCACGGTCGAGTTCTGCCGATCGAGGTTCAGCGTGCCGTGCGCGAAGTTCTGCACGATCCACTCGGGCTCTTGGATCTCCGCACTGGTCGGCAGGCCCAATGCACTGCGCTCGAAGCCCAGCGACGCCCACGCGTCGTAGATGGCCCCCGTCACGGGGGCGGCTCCGGTCTTGGGTGACCAGTAGATGGCCCCCTTGTCGAAGGTGACGTAGCGCGTCGAGCCTTCCCCCGGTGTTTCCGGGGACGTCGGCGCTCCGAGGGGGCCTGTCATGCCGCCCATCGCTTGCCACCGCGCGTAGATTGCGCCACCCTGCAGCGCATCGGCGAGGTCCTGCGAAGTGGCCGGCTTGTTGAATCGGGCGGCGATGTCGCGGATCCGGTCCAGGGATTGGTACCCGACAGTGCCCGGGCAGGCGGTACCACCGACGTCACGATGAGCGAAGATGTTCGGCAGGATCGGGGCGGCACCCTGCGGGAAAAAGGTATACGGACCCCCCTCGGAGGTCAACCGGACCGTGCCCCTGGGATCAACGCCGTCCATGGCCAGCCGCCAACCGAGTAGCAGCCCGACCGACCGCAACTGCGCCGGAGTCGGCGGCACGTCGACGAAGTTGCCGATCATGGCCACGGCCCAGGTGTTCTTGTTGAATCCACCGGTGTGCGTGCCCTCGACGGACCTCGTCATGCCGCCGAACCTGCCCTCGAAGACCTGTCCGTACTTGTCGACCAGGGCGTTGTAAGCGATGTCGCCCCAGTGCAGCATGCGGGTGTGGTAGCCATAGATTCCCCGGACGATGGCCGCCGAGTCGGCGGGTGAATGGTCGTTTGTGGTCGCGGTATGGTGCACGATCCCGGCCTTGATCCCGTTGTCATACAACGGTGCTCCACCCCGCATGGATTCATCAGCCCCCCACTGGGCGCGGCTGATGATGTTGGGCACCTGACCAGGCTCGCTGACTGCCGCCGCCCAGGCGGGGTCGGTCGATGCCGGCGGGGAGATGAGCACCGTGGCCGCGGCACTCAACCCAACAACCGTCGGCGCCGCCGCAAGGTATTTCAGAACATCACGCCGGGAAACGGACCGGTGGGGTCCGCAAACGCAGCGATGGTGCACGGCGACAAAATAACCCGCGAGCGGCCGACCAGCGGTCCGACCCGCCGCAGCCAGAACCGTTCACACCCGCGCATCACGCGCACTGGCTCGGATCGGAAGAAGTTGGCAACCGCTGCGGATCAGTTCTTAGCAAAGCATTAGCCGAGCCTCCCCATGACCTTAGATTCGGGAGCTACGTTGGCGGTTGGGTCGAAGCGACAGCGTTGTGGCGATGCCATTTCAGCAATACCACTGAAAATGAGGTTGTTTCATGACTGTCACCGGGGATCGAGCTCCGACACCTACGTCGCGCTATGGAAATCCCGCGATCGACTGCAACGGCGCCGAGTTACGGGGCCGCTGTCGCCACCAAATAACCACGGTGACCGTCACCGGCGACATACACGCCATGAACGTCAAGCTCATCGGCCAGCACACCAAGCGACTCATCTTGCCGGAGAGCTCTTTCGTGCTCGACCTGGCGGGCGTTGAGTCCTTTTGCGCCCGCGGCGTTTCACTGCTGCATCTGGTTGACGAAGAGTGCCGCGCCGCCGCCGTGGAGTGGCGGCTGGTCGCAAGCCCCGCCGTTGTCGAGCGATTGAGTACGGGGCAGGACCGAGCGGCGTTCCCCACCGCTGCCTCGGTGCCCGAGGCGCTTGGCCACTTCGCCGACAACACCCTTGCACGCCGTCGCCTGCTGCCTCTGCTGACCAAGACCGCCTAGCGCACACACCAGTCATGTCCGTTACGGCTCGGCGAGCCCCTGCAGGTAGGAGCGCGGCAGCTCGGAGCTGATGTCGTGCCACTCCTTCTTCACCACCGCGTCCCGAACCGTGTTCAGCACTGCGCGGGCGTGCGCGCTAGCGCCGTCTGCAGGCATGCCCTCGCGCTCGGCGATCCGCCGCACGAACTCTACGAGCGGCATCTTGTGTGCCAGTCCGCCGCCGACCTTGCCCGCAAGCTGCCAGCGGTGGGCACAGATGGTTCCGGTGGGAATGACTCCGACATTGGTGTCCAGGTCGCTCGGAGCGATGACCGTCTCCCAATCGTGGCGCACGTTGCCCGTGGCGATACGAGCCGTTGATTGCCTCGGACCCCGGCATGTGAAAGACGTTCGTAAGGAATCGGGAAGTCGAAAGTTTGGCTAGAGACTGCCTGGGACCCTCCAGTTCGTTCGTCAGGAGGGGTGAAGTACCCCAACCGAATCCCGGGGTCGGGCAAAGGCCCTGGGAGCCGTCAGGGTGGGTGACGCCGCCCGTAGGGGAATCGCCCGGAGCAAGGCCTGTTTGGCGTAACAGCACACCAGGCACTTCCTGCTTGACCTCGTCAGCTATCA
>JAOPWF010000161.1 GCA_025965815.1 Mycobacterium sp. | reverse complement strand
GCTATCAACAATGGGGATGAATCACAACCGTGTGATTGGATGACCATTAGGTTGCCGAGTTGGTAACGCTGTAAGGCCAAGATGAATGCATCACGGTCGGGCGACCCGTCACCGCCAGCGCATTGTGAGCAAAAGTCCGGTGATCATGAAAGCAAAGGCGATCGCGTAGTTCCACGCCTGCAGGTCGGCCATCCACTTCAGGGCGCTCGGCGCACTGGCGCCGCTACCGGCGAGCTGGAACACCAGCAGCCACACCAGGCCGATCAGCATCAGACCGACGAACAAAGCGACGAACCAGACGCTCGACGGCCCAGCCTTCACCTTCACCGGGGTCCTGCTGACCGAGCTGGCGGTGAAATCGTTCTTCTTGCGGACCTTGGACTTGGGCATGGATACCTTCGCGGACAGTTGGCGCCATACGGTGCGACGATGGACCAGGATGGAGATGTTGCCCACGAGCCTAACGTAGGCCGCCCCCGGGCAGGAAACGCCAGGAAAGGAGGGTCGATGGACCATCCTCGTCGCTCCGCCTGGCGATTCGGCGTCCCGCTGGTGTGCCTGTTGGCCGGTCTGCTGCTGGCGGCCACCCACGGCGTCTCCGGAGGTGGCGAGATCCGCCGTTGCGACGCCCCGCGCCTGGTCGACCTGGTCCGTGAGTCGCAGCTGTCCGTTGACCGGTTGACCGCCCAGCGCGACGCGCTGGACACCCGGGTGGACACCCACCACGGCGGCTCCCCGGAGGCCGGTGCCGCACTCGCGGCGATTCTCACCAAGACGTCGCAACTGGCCGCCGACGCCGGCCTGAACCCGGTGCGCGGCCCCGGTCTGGTGGTCACCCTCAACGACGCCCAACGGGACGCCGAAGGCCGGTTCCCGCGCGACGCCGCGCCCGACGACCTCGTCGTGCACCAGCAGGACATCCAGGCGGTGCTCAATGCGCTGTGGAGTGCGGGCGCCGAAGCCGTCCAGATGCAGGACCAGCGGATCATCGCCACGTCGGCGCCTCGCTGTGTGGGGAACACCCTGCTACTGAACGGCCGGACCTACAGTCCGCCGTACGCGATCACGGCGATCGGTGATGCGGCCGCCATGCAGGCCGCGCTGGCCGCGGCACCCCTGGTGACGCTCTACAGGCAGTACGTCGTGCGGTTCGGGTTGGGTTACACGGAAGAACCAAGCACCGCGCTCCAACTGGTCGGACACACCGAACCGGTGCGGACGCGGTTCGCCAAGCCGGCCGGACCGCTCGGCTACTGACCCCAGGCCGGGGGGTACGGGCGGTAGCCTGGCACGATGCAGGTTCTGGTCGTCGACAACTACGACAGCTTCGTATTCAACCTGGTCCAGTATCTGGGCCAGTTGGGGGTCGACGCGCAGGTGTGGCGCAACGACGACGAGCGGCTCGTCGGCGACGACCGGATCACCGCCGCCGCCGAGGAGTTCGACGGCGTGCTGCTCAGCCCGGGACCGGGAACACCTGAACGCGCCGGGGCATCGATCCCGCTGGTGCGGGCCTGCGCCGACGCGGCAACGCCACTGCTCGGCGTGTGTCTAGGGCACCAGGCGATCGGGGTGGCCTTCGGCGGCACCGTCGACCGCGCTCCGGAGCTGCTGCACGGCAAGACGAGCACCGTATTCCACACGAATACCGGTGTGCTGCAGAACCTTCCGGACCCGTTCACCGCGACGCGGTACCACTCGCTGACGATCCTGCCGGACACCGTGCCCCCGGAGTTGGAGGTGACGGCCCGCACCGGTGGCGGGGTCATCATGGGGGTGCGCCACCGGGAGCTGCCGATCCACGGCGTCCAGTTCCACCCCGAGTCGATCCTCACCGAGGGCGGTCACCGGATGCTGGCCAACTGGCTCGGCTACTGCGGGCAGGCCCCGACCGAAGCGCTGGTGCGCGAACTGGAGAACGAGGTGGCCGACACGGTGCGTACCGCGACGGGCGCTACTGACCGAACTTCAGCGTGATGTTGCCGTCGTTGTTCACGCCCTGGCCCGCCGCGGGGCTCTGAGACACCACCCGGTTGCGCGCGGCGTCACCCGCGGGCACGTCGGCGCCCTTGACCAGCACGCCGGTCCAGCCCAGTGCGCGCAACTGCGGCTCGGCGTCGGTCCAGAACAACCCGGTCAGATCGGGCATCGTAAACTGGTTGCCCCTGGAGACCTGCAGTTCGATCACCGAGTCGAGCGGAACGGTGGCGCCGGCCCGGGGATTGGTGGCGAGCACCTCACCTGCCGGTTTGGTGCTGTCCACCAACGTTTGGCTGAACTTGGTGAAGCCGTAAACGCCGAGGTTGCGCTGCGCGAGGTCGACCGCCTGGCCGCGGACGTCGGGGACGTCCTTGGTCTCCGGGCCGGAGCCGATCACGATGGTGATCTCGTTGGTAATCGCCGAAGTCTGGTTCGCCGGCGGGTTGGTGCCGACCACCTTGTCCTTCAGTGCGGGCGTCGACGGTGAGTTGGTCTGCCGGAAGCGGCCGAAGCCGGCGTCGGTGAGCTTGCGCACCGCGTCGGCGTAGGACAGCGTCGACACGTCGGGGACCTCACGCTGCTCGGGCCCGGTGGACACGTTGATGGTGATCTCGTCGCCCGCCGCCACCGACTGGTTACCGGCCGGATCCGTGTCGATGACGTGGTCGGGCGGAATCGTCGAGTCCGGCTTCTGCTGGGTGCGGGTCTTGAATCCGCGATTCTGCAGTGCGGCGATCGCGTCGGCCGAGGCCAGCCCCTTGACCGCGGGCACCTGCACATTGCGGGGACCGCTGCCGACCATGTTGATCGCGATGGTGACCACCACCGTCAGCACCGCCAGCACGGCGACCGCGATGAGCCAGCGACCGACCGAGCCGCCGCCGCGATTGGAGTCGATGTACTCCCGCTGCTGGCGGCCCATCTGCTCGGTGGGCGAGGTCCGCCCGGGCGAGACGTTGGCCGCCAGCAGGGAGGTGCGTTCGGCGTCGGTGAGCACCTTCGGCGCGTCGGGCGCCTCGCCGTTGTGCACCCGCACCAGGTCTTCGCGCATCTCGGCCGCGGTCTGGTAGCGGTTGTCGGGGTTCTTCGACAGCGCCTTGAGCACCACCGCGTCGAGTTCGGGGGAGATGCCCTCGTGGCGCTGCGACGGCGACACGGGATCCTCGCGGACATGCTGATAGGCCACCGCGACGGGCGAGTCGCCGACGAAAGGTGGTTCGCCAGTGAGGATTTCGTAAAGCACGCAGCCCAGCGAGTAGACGTCGGACCGGGCGTCGACGGATTCGCCGCGGGCCTGCTCGGGGGACAGGTACTGGGCGGTGCCGATCACGGCCGCGGTCTGGGTAACGCTGTTGCCGCTGTCGGCCAGCGCGCGGGAGATGCCGAAGTCCATCACCTTGACCGCGCCGGTGTTGCTGATCATGATGTTCGCCGGCTTCACGTCACGGTGGATGATGCCGTGTTGATGGCTGAAGTTCAGTGCCTGGCAGGCATCGGCGATGGTCTCGATCGCCCGGCGCGGCGGCATGGGTCCGTCGGTGTGCACGATGTCGCGCAGCGTGACGCCGTTGACATACTCCATCACGATGTACGGCAGCGGGCCGGTGGCCGTCTCCGCCTCGCCGGTGTCGTACACCGCGACGATGGCCGGATGGTTCAGCGCGGCGGCGTTCTGCGCCTCGCGGCGAAACCTCAGATAGAAGCTGGGGTCGCGGGCCAGGTCGGCGCGCAGCACCTTGACCGCGACGTCGCGGTGCAGCCGCAGGTCACGGGCGAAATGGACTTCGGACATGCCGCCAAAGCCGAGGATCTCGCCGAGCTCGTACCGGTCGGACAGGTGTTGTGGGGTGGTCATTGCCATGTCTCAATTTGCGCTGGGGGCGCGTCCTCATCCTTCGCCGTCGGCCCGGTCTGCCCTCCACCATGGCCGATCGGGGCGTGCTGCGTCCAACCGGGACCCGGCAGGGCCCCCGGAGTAGTCCCGGACGGCGTCGTCTGGGTTACCGTGTCGGTCACCGTCGGGGGTTGCGGGGTCTGGTTCCCCTTGTCCCGGGCGTTGATGACGATCAGCACCGCGATCACGATCGCCAGCGCACCCAGCACACCGGCGGCCCACAACAGCGCGCGCTGACCCGACGAGAACGTCCGCCGCGGTGGCGGAGGCCGGTGGCTGCCCGTCGCGGGTCTGGCTCGCGAGGCGGTCGTCGGCGCGCGGCCGGTGAGGTCGGCGGCGACGCGGGCCTGCGCACCAGACGGAATGGCCGCGGGCGTCGCCCGGTTGATGGACGGCGCCTGGTTCGGCCGCGGCGGGCGCCGGCCGGAACGCACCGCCGCCACCGCGTCGGCGAACGGGCCGCCGGACCGGTAGCGCATGCCGGGATTCTTGACCAGCGTGATCTCGATGAGCTCGCGCACATTGGGCGGCAGATCGGCGGGCAACGGGGCGGGGGTCTCCTTGATGTGCTTCATCGCCACCGTCAGCGCACCGTCGCCGGTGAACGGCCGCTTGCCCGAAACCGATTCATAGCCAACGACTCCCAGCGCATACACGTCGCTGGAGGCGGTCGCGTCATGGCCCAGGGCCTGTTCGGGTGCGATGTACTGAGCGGTGCCCATCACCATGCCGGTCTGCGTCACCGGGGCGGCGTCGACGGCCTTGGCGATGCCGAAGTCGGTGAGCTTCACCTGGCCGGTCGGCGTGATGAGGATGTTGCCGGGCTTGACGTCGCGGTGCACCAGGCCGGCGGTATGGGCGACCTGAAGGGCGCGGCCGGTCTGCTCGAGCATGTCCAGGGCGTGTCGCAGCGAGAGTCTGCCGGTGCGTTTGAGCACCGAGTTGAGCGGTTCGCCGTTGACCAG
>JAOPWF010000145.1 GCA_025965815.1 Mycobacterium sp. | reverse complement strand
GTCGACGAGGACCCGGCGAGCGTGGCCAAGACCATCGAGGAGCTGACCGAGTCGGGTCTGCTCGTGGAGGGTAAGTCGACGTTGCGGCTCTCCGCCGATGGCCGCCAGCGACTGAACGAACTGCTGGACGAGGAACGCGAGAACGTCGACACCGCCGCGCTGGAGGCCGCCTACGACGACTTCCGTCGGGTCAACGCGGATTTGAAGGCGCTGGTGTCGGACTGGCAGCTCAACGACGGCGAGCCGAACCCCCACGACGACGCCGACTACGACGCCGCCGTGCTCGCCCGCCTCGACGGTGTCCACGAGCGGGTGGTGCCGATCATCGGCACGGCCGCCGCCCAGCTCCCACGACTCGCGTCCTACTCGACCAAGCTGGAGCTCGCACTTGGGCAGGTGAAGTCCGGCGACACGACGTGGCTGACCCGCCCGATCATCGACTCCTATCACACGGTGTGGTTCGAGCTGCACGAAGAACTGATCCTGGCCGCGGGCCTCACCCGCGAGGACGAGGCCAAGGCCGGTCACGCGCAGTAGCGCAGCGCAACGCCGGCCGGCCTAACCGGCGCGCAGGCCGTTGCTGATGAAGACCACGAGAACCTCGACGATGCGGTCCTTGCCGGGAGCATCCTCGGTAGCCGGGTAGGTCCCGGACAGGAACGCCGCGGTCGCGCCGATGAGGATCAGGCTCAGCCGCAGCTGCAGGCCGGGGTCGGTACTCCGAAACCCCTGCTGCTCAAGGTATTCGGTGAACATGGGGACCAACGGCTCGAACAGCTCGTTGGACAGTCGCCGCACGATGCTGTCATCGAGCTCGCCGGGTGCGCCGTTGAGCACCTGCACCATGGTCTGCACGACGGTTCGGTTGCCGTGCACCATGTCGTAGAGCTGACCGACGAAGGTCACCGCACGTTCGTGCTCGCTGCCGGGCTGTTCGCAGTCCTGAGCGGCCCAGCGACCGCGCGTCGACTCGAGAAGGTCGATGATCGGTTGAATGACCGCCGTGTGCAGCAGCCCGTTCTTCGAGCCGAAGTACCGGAAGATCAGATCCTCGGAAACGTCGGCGCGCTCAGCGATCTCACGCGTCGTAGTGGCGCGCGGACCGCGCTCGGCGAACAGTTCCTGGGCGGCGGCCAACAACAGCGCAGGCGCGGTGCCCCGCCGAACACGCGGCCCGGTGCGCGGCGCGTACTGCCTGACCTCCTCGTTGGTAGACCCAGGTTCCCCGCCGCTGTTAGTCGAGCTCATTAGCTCGATAGTAGCCACCAGTACCCTGTGCTGTTGCTGTGATCGACTGTGACCAGCCAACATGCAGAGTTATTCGGGTGGACACTTGATTACTGGCGCAGCGCCGAATCCAGGCGCTCGAGGTAGGCGTCGATGTCGCCGAGGGCCGATTCGGCGGCGTGCACGCTGACCGCGACGGTGTCGCCGATGCCGTGCACGCCATGGGTCAGTCCCATCATCGGTGACAGCGCCGGGTAACCGGCGGTCACCGTCACCGGTGCGCCGCCGAAGTGCAGGTCTGCGGGTCCGCGGTTGACGCTGGACACCACGGTGTTACCGGTCGCCGTAGGTGACCGCACGTCCGGATCGAACTGCGCAATCCCCCGCCGCAACAGCGGGGCCGGCACCGCGGCGAACGCCCGACTCTCGGCGCGCATCGCCGGGTGCCCGGCGCGCAATCGGCGACCCGCTAGGTCGTCGGCGATCCGCCGCGCCCGTTCGTCCGGCTCCAGTTCCGGGTAGAGCCCGACACCGACATTACCGAAGTGATTGTGCGCCAGTCGAACACCGGCTCTGGCCATCGGTACCTCGGCACCCAGCGATCCGATCTGGGCCGGCTCGTCGCCTAACTCTCGCAGATGCGCCGACAATGCCGTCGACACCGCGCCAAGTACGCCGATGGTTACCGTCGGGCCGGGCAGCTGCGACCGGTGCCGGACCAACGTGCGGACCCCGCGAACCCCGGCGGGGCGGGCATTGGTGCGCAGCGCCGGTCTGGTCTCACCGGGTGGGGGCACCGCGCCGGCGCGGGTGTCCCGCACCAACTGTCGATGCGTGCGGGCCGCCTGAATGCCGCGCCACGGGAGGGCGGCGCTAACCGGCCAGGCCGATCGCGGCGGCACCGCGGGCACCGATCCGGGTCGGCCGAACAACAGCGCCGCCAATGCCGACGCCCGGGTTCCGTCGGCGAGCGCGTGCGACACCTGAAGCACCGCGACCGTCCCCGGGATGGCACTGCCCGGGATGCGGTGGACCGAGCCGAACACGTGCAGCCGCCATGCCATGTCGCGGGGGTCCAGCTGGTCGTCGGCAAGCTTCGTGACGGCGTCCAGACAGCCGCGCCAGGTGTCGTCCGCCAGTTCATGGACGACGAACTGCCCGGGGTCGACGTCGCCGGGCACCCACGCCGGGTAGGTCAACGAGTCGCCGTCGTCGATCCGCAGCGTCAACTCGCGGCAGGACCGTGCGCACTCCCGGACTTCGGCGATCGCCCGCTCGATATCCGCAGGCAGCCCGGCGAATCCGTAGAGCAGGAACTGGTCGTTGGGGATCTTCGCCGACATCCAGTACATCTGCGCGTCGACCGCCGTCAGCCGGGACTGCCTCACCGGTGAACGCAGTCCAAGAAATTGCCGATCACCGGCACGATTTTGGACAGCTGCGTCTCCAGTGCCCAGTGGCCGGTGTCGAATAGGTGCAGCTCGGCACTGGGAAGGTCGCGCAGATACGCCTGGTATCTGGGAAACCGGTCCAGGTTCTCCCGCAGCCCATCCATCAGCCCGACCTTGATGTCGCGTAGCTGCGGCATCATCAGCGACCACGACAACTTCCAGAGATCCGGCGGGACCCGGTCGACCAGGGCGTCGTCGACCTCGCCGATGAACTCTGCGCGAAAACCTTCTTCGCTGACGGCGTCCAACAACTCTCGCCGGCCTTCGGGCGTCGGGTTCTTCCAGTAGGCCCGCAACGAGTCGTACTTCGGACCGAGCTCGTCTTCGTAGATGTCGCCGTTCTGGATGACCAGGCCCGCCACCCGCCACGGCGCCCTGATGGCCGGCCGCAGGCCGATCTGTGAGCCGTAGTCGTATACAGCCCGTACCGCTCGCCCTGCAGCGCGGTGACGAACTTGTCGAACAGGCCGGCATAGGCGTCGAAGGTAGCCGAAGCCCGGATAGTCCGGCGCGAGCGGCCGCCACCGGTCGGCCAGGGCGGGCATCAGTTTCCGGAACTGGAAGGACGACGACGGGTAGCGTGCGGCAGAAGGACAACGGGCGCATCGGCCGGCCCGGCCTTGAGGTAGAACACGCGGATTCCGTCGATGTCGATGTGCCGGTGGTTGACCGTCCGTTGCCCTTTCATGGCCCCCATTGTCGCGTCGGGCACCGACAGTGTCAGGGCCACCGTGCTGAAGCCCTGTCACCGACGCGCTGATCATCGCCCGGATCCAAGTTAGGCTCACAGCTGTGGCCTGCTGCGTTGCGTTCACCTACCTGGTCGGACTGATTGTCCGGCCGCTGCGGCGGCTGAGGCCGGGACCCTCCGTGGTGCCCGGCGCCGCCGACGAGTCCGCACACTGCGCGACCTGATGCTCCCATCCCCGGAGAAGACCGGGCCACCGTCATCACCGGCGCATCGTCTGGTATCGGGGAAGCCTTCGCCCGCGAACTGGCTCGGCGCGGTGCTCAACGTCGCGTCCGTCGGCGCGTTCGGCCCCATCCCCGGTCAGGCCAGCTACGGGGCGGCGAAGGCCTTCGTACTGTCCTACACCGACAGCCTGCGCGCGGAACTGCAGAAGACCGGAGTCACGGCGGCGACGCTGTGCCGCGGGCGGTCGACACCGGCCTCGGCGAGGCGGCCGGATTCGCCAAGGAGGACGCCGAAGCTCTGCTCCCCCGATTCCTGTGGAAGTCACGCGGCAGTTCGGAGGCCAGCCGCCATGAACACCGCCTTCTCGAACGGGCAGCCGGGATCGGCAGCCAGCCCGGTGGCCGCGATCGCACCCCAGTAGTGCCCGATGACCACGTCATGCCCGGTCGGCCCGGCGGCGTCGAGCACCCGGCACAACGCAATCGGGCCATTCTCACGTCCCCCGGGTCAGCGCCCGCAGCGAGCCGGCGTCGCAAACTCGATCCAGCGTGGTTCGCTCACCTGAACCTCCGAATGAGTGGGATGGTCACCGCCGCGCACGTTGCCATCATGAACAGGCCGCCGAGACGTTGGTCCCAGGCCGCCGAAATTCCCAACGGGCTGTCGTGACCCATGCCGCTCCAGGCGCCGAACAACGACAGCAGGCCGATGAACGCCGCGACTTCCTGCGCCCCGAGCAGCACCGCCCGCCGGATGCTCGTCGGCACCCGACCGGCCGTCCGTAGCACCCCGGCCCAGTACCCGATCCCGATCGCGGTCGCGACGACGGCCAGCCACAACGGCGTTGAGCCGAGTTCTCCGCCGCGATGGTGCACGGCCGGGATGTGCACGACGATCAGCAACGCCGAGTACAGCAGTCCGGTGCCTACCGCGAACAGCGTCCAGCCGCCACCCCACCCCGGCGCCGGCGCCCAATCACCTGGCCGACGCCACGCCGACAACACCAACAGCGGGACGATGACCATCAGTAGTTCCAGCGCCACCATCGCGATCAGATGGGACTGCGCGGCGAGCACGCGGACGGCCGGGGGCGCCGCGACCACCGCGACGGCGGCGGCCGCCACGATCGCCGCCACGGCCTGCCGGCCGAGCAGCCACCAGCCCAGCGCAACGACGGCCACGCCGATCGAGGCGTATTCCGACGAGCCCCAGCGGGCGACCGGCGCGGGCGGGGCGGCCATCCCGGGCATCCCCGCCATGCCGTGCCCGGTGTGGCCCGGCGCGTGCGCGCGGTCGGTCCAGACGATGAGCCGCGCCAGCGCCAGCGCCGCGATCAGCTCAAGGCCGGCCAGCAGCCACGTCCACGCCGACGGACGGCTCTCGCGGACGGCCACGCCCAGATTTTAAACCGGATCGAACCCAGAGATCAGCCAGCGATCGCCGGACTTCTCCATCGTCACCCGGACGCTGGATGCGGTGCTGGTGGGCGCGTCACTGCCGACGACGACGGTCTGGTTGACGAACACCAGGGCCACCGCATGGTTCACCGACGCCGAGACCGACGCCGCGGCCGGAACGGTCGCCACCGCCGATATCTGCTTCTGTTTCGCACCGGGAATCACCACGTCGTTGGTCAGTGACGTGTAGGAGTCCCGGAACTGGCCGGTCAGCCGGTCCCGCGCCGCGCCCAGGTCCTTCTCTACGGTGTCGGGTCGATACGACAGCAGCGCGACGGTGCTGTCCTTCGCCGCCTGCACCGATTCGGCGCGGGCCTTGTCGGCCTGGCGGACCGACGAGTCCTCCCACTTGAGGTAGCTCGCGCCGAGCGCGAGCAGCAGCGCCAGGCCCGGCAGGATCCCGAAGGCAAGGACCCGGGTCCAGTTGATACTTCGCTTCGCCTTCGGGGATTCCTCGGTTGTGGTCTCCCCGGATTCCTCGACGGCGTCGTCAGCGTCGTCAGCCTTGTCGGCATCCTCGGGCTTGTCTGTCTCGACCTTTTCGGTCGGCTGCTCGTCGACGGCGTCCGCTTGCGCGGTTTCGGTCGCGGTATCGGTTTCGACCGGCACGGCGGTGGATTCCTTCACTTTGTCTGCTGGGCTGTCGTCATTGCTCTGGTCGGCACTGCCGGATGGGGGCGTGGTCACGGTACGAACTCGACGTTCGAGACCTTTGCCTCGTCGCCGACTTTCTGCACCGAGATCCGCATCCGCCAGGCACGGGGCGCCTGTTCGGCCGCGCCGGCGTTCGAGGTCTTGACGGCGACCGCGACCAGCACCTGACCCTGGTCACCGTTTTCGGATTCCAGGCCGGCCTCGGTGACGGTACCCACCGACTTCGACTGCGCCTGCTTGACGACGTCGACAAACGGCTTGGACCGCTGCGCGAAGTCGTCGTAGAACGTGCCGGTGGCCGAGTCCAGAATGCGCTGGATGTCGGCATCGGCATGCGCGAAGTCGATGGTGGTCAGGTTCAACGCCCCTTGCCGCCCAACCTGAACGAACAACTCACGCTGTTGCTCGGCCTGGTGCGACTGGTACGTGCGGTATCCTAGCCAGCCGACCAGCGCCGCCAACGCGACGACGACCACCAGGCCCGCGACCAGCGCGATCCGCTCAACGGACATCGGCGGCTTCTTCGGCTGGGCATCGGCTGCGTCGTAATCCTCGGCATCCGCTGTGTCGTCATCCGCCGCGTCCTCGTCAGACGCCGCATCCTCATCGGCCTCAACGGCGCCTGACGCCGGCTCGGCCGCGGTTGTGGTGGTCTCCTCCGTCGCCGTGGCCACGGTGGTGGTCTCGGTCGAGTCGGTGGCCGACTCGTTCAGTTCCCCGTCGGGGGCAGCAGCATCGTCTGCCATGTTTGCTCCTCTTTGGCACTCTGGGCCAGGTTCGCTTGTGTGTACACATGCCCGTCCGGACCAACGTACGTGCCAGTGGCTGGGTCAGACGCGGCGGCCGCTATTGGAGGCGGCGCGGGAGCCGGCGGGGGTACCGCCGTCGAGCCCGGTGTACCAGGCGGCGGCTGAGGGATGGCCTGGCCGGACAGCGTCGCGTTCGGGTCGCCCTTCCAGTTGAAGCCGTCGTTGATCGGAACGTACTCCTCGTTGCTCTCGCATATCGCTACCGTCGGCGCCCGCTTGCCGGGCCGGGTCACGCACGGGGTATTGCGCGCCCCGCGCACGTTGAGCGTCGAATCCTGCGGCACCCGGCAGTAGATATTCCCGGGCGGAGGGTCGGGGTAGTCTTCCAGGCCCGCGGCCCGCTGCTGTTGGGCGGGCAGGAATCCGGTGCTGCATGTCGGCGGCACGTTGAGGTTCAGGTTGAAGCTCAGGTAGGCGCCCTTGTAGTCCTGCTTGGTGTTCCTGTTGGCTACGTTTGTCGCCTGAATGGCCTCCGTACCCGTGGGCAGCAACACCAGGAGTTGTTCGAGGTTTGGCTGATACGTGACCGCGACATCGCCGATCGCGACGAGGTTGGCCAGCACGATCGGAAGCGTGGGCTTGATCCGGTCGAACAGCGCCCGCACCTCGTCGGCAGCCGGCGCAGCGTTCTGCAGAACGCCCTGCACGGCCGGATCGTTGGCCCGCAACTGTTCGGTGACGTTGGCCAGGTGGGAGGCCCATGCCTGCACCGAGTCCGACGTGTCGGTCTGGGTGTCCAGAATCGGGGCCACATTATCGACGACGTTCGTCAGCTCGCCCAGGTTCGCCCTTGCGTCGCTGGCCAGTGCCGTCGAGCCCTTGACGAACCGGGAGATCTCCGGCCCGAGACCGCCGAATGCGATGTAGGCCTCGTCGACTGTGGTCTTCAGGTTGTCGCCCGGGATCGCCTCCAGGCCGCGGTTGGTCGCGTTCAGCAGCTCGTTGATGTCCGGCGGAACGGAGCTGCGGTCCCGGGGGATCACGTCACCGTCCTTCAGCGGCGCAGCGGAGGTGCTGCGCGGCACCAGCGAGATGAACTGCTCACCGACTGCGCTCTGGCTGTGCACTTCGGCGGTGAGGTCCGACGGAATCTTGATGTCGGACTTGAGTGACAGCTGCGCGTCGACGCCGGCGTCGGTCAGACGCACAGCCTTCACCTGGCCGACCTCCGTGCCGCGATAGGTGACGTTGGCCCGCTCGTACAGCCCAGCCGCCTCGGGCAACTCGATAGTGACGTTGTAGCGGCCCACGCCGAACAACAGCTTCGGCAGCCTGATGTAGCCGAAGGCCATGACCGCAAAGGCGACCAGCGAGACCACCAGGAAGAGCGTCAGCTGAATCCAGATTCGTCTGGTCATGTGCATGTCAGGGCCCCTGA
>JAOPWF010000138.1 GCA_025965815.1 Mycobacterium sp. | reverse complement strand
ATGGTCGGCGACAACGACGCCGGCGGGGTGTCGACCTACGCGCAGGCCGGGCAAAACTACGGCTACAGCCTGTTGTGGGTGCTGCTGCTGTTGATCCCGGTGCTGATCGTGAACCAGGAGATGGTGGTGCGGTTGGGTGCGGTGACCGGGGTCGGGCATGCCCGGTTGATCAACGAACGCTTCGGCCGTGGCTGGGGCTGGTTTTCGGTGGGTGACCTGTTCTTACTGAATTTTTTGACTATCGTCACCGAATTCATCGGGATCACCCTGGCCGCCGACTACATCGGTATATCCAGATACGTGGTCGTCCCGACCGCAGCGGTCGCGCTGATCGCGATCATGGCCACCGGGAGTTTCCGCCGCTGGGAACGCGCCATGTTCATGTTCATCGCGATCACCTTGGTCCAGATCCCGATGCTGCTGCTGTCTCACCCCGACTGGGGACGCGCCGCAAAGGCTTTCGTCGTTCCCCACGTGGCGGGCGGGATCACCTCGGGTGCGGTGTTGCTGATCATCGCCATCGTCGGCACCACGGTGGCTCCCTGGCAGCTGTTCTTCCAGCAGTCCAACATCGTCGACAAACGCATCACCCCGCGCTTCATCGGCTACGAACGCGCCGACACCGTCCTGGGTGCGGTCGTCGTCGTGCTCGGCGCCACCGCGATCGTGATGACCGGCGACTGGGCCGCCCGCTCCACCAACACTTCTGGGGGTTTCACCGACGCCGGCGCCATCGCCCACCTCCTCGGTGAACACAGCGCCATCCTTGGGTCGTTGTTCGCGATCGTGCTGCTCGACGCCTCGATCATCGGCGCCGCCGCGGTCACCCTGGCCACCAGCTATGCCTTCGGGGACGTGTTCGGGCTCAAACACTCGCTGCACCGCAGCTTCGGCGACGCCAAACAGTTCTATCTGTCCTACTCCGCGATGGTCGCGGCGGCCGCGGCGATCGTGCTCATCCCCGGCGCCCCGCTGGGCTTGATCACCACCGCGGTGCAGGCATTGGCCGGGCTGTTGCTGCCTAGCGCGAGCGTGTTTCTGCTGCTGTTGTGCAACGACCGGGAAGTGTTGGGCCCGTGGGTCAACCGGCCCTGGCTCAACGCGCTCGCCGGTCTCATCGTCGGTGTGCTGTTGCTGTTGTCTGGGATCCTGATGGCTACCACCTTGTTCCCCCATCTCGATGTCGTCGCGGTGGGCGGCTACCTCGCCGTCGCCATGATCGTGTTCGCCGCCGCCGCGACCGTCACGCTGCGATGGTTGTCCCGTCGGCGACCGACACCCGCCGGCCCCGAACCCATCGCGCAGGCGCGGGCAGCAGTCGACCGCACCACCTGGCGGATGCCACCGTTGGCGCTGTTGCAGCCCGTGACATGGTCAACCGGCACTCGACTCAGCATGCTCGCCCTGCGCGGCTATCTCGTCATCGGCGCCGTGCTGCTCGTCGTGAAAGCCATCCAACTCGGCCACGGATAGCCCCCCACCCAAGGCTCAAATATGTTGCTCGCCGGCGAATCGGCTGACGTACCGGAAGCGTTGGCACAGGGCTGGATTCGCTCAGGCTGGTGCACTGAGGTCAAGGCGAGAGGCGTACGCTGATGAGCAACGGCAACGTGTATCCGAAACGCGAAGCAAGCAAGTCAATGGACACAAAATCGTAGTGACGCGGCTGGTCACGCAATCACCGGATCAGCGCGCCATCGAGCAGAAGAAGCAGCTAGCTACCCACGAACCACCCGACGCGTCCAGGTTCGGGGGCATGGAAACGAACTTGCCTTCCTTATGCGGACACGGGTGGGCGCCTGATCGAGTTCGACGAATCCGAAACTGCAGTCGGCCGGCCACCACAAGGATGACGGGCCGATTCTATTCCGCTCCTATTCCGCCCGGCGTACCTCTTGTCGGCACATCGCTGGCGGGATGTACTACCCTGCTGCGAACTGTTTCTTGCTGTATACGCGCTCCATCAACGCGGTGTCGCCGTATGTCTGTGCCCTTACCGCCTTGCCGTCGCGCAGCTCCAACACCTCGACGTCTTGGCTCGTCTCGCCGCCGATTGTCGCTTCGCTGAACACGATCACGGTGTCGCCGTCGGCGAGGAAGCGAAGACCCTTGACCGTCGTGGTTTTCTCGCCAAGCCGCCCTAAAAACTCGCCGAGTTCCGCTTTGCCGTGATAGGTGCCGCTAATCGCGCTCTCGCCCGGCTGCACCCACTCGATGTTGTCGTCATACAGGCTCATCACCGTTTCCATGTCACCGGTCGCGAAAGCTTCGTAGCCCTTCTTGACAAGCTCGATGTTCTGTTCTTGCTCTCACATTCACTGACTCCTTTTGTGCGCACGAAGGCCGGGCCCGTACCACCTCGGCTTCCCAAGTTGGGATAGTGCCGTCATAGGTGGTCCATCAGGCGAGACATCCGCGCCGAATCGAAGTAACTGGCTTCACGTCGCGGATAGATCGGTCGCGGCTCGGGCAGCGCGATGTGGATGCGGCGGACTGCCGCAAACAACGTTGTGCCCGGCCAGTGACGATGAGTCGGTGCAGGCCGTACCAGTGCGGCCGCTGCGGTGTTGAAGACGACTTCTTGTTCGGAGATGAGAACCGGCGCCGAGGAGGAGACCGGTTCGAGCGTGGTCGCAGTATCCCGTGAGACAACATCCGCCTCGGCGGATGTTTGCGATGTGGTGGTCATTGCACTTTCTGCATCTTTTGGAGGTCGGTACTTAGTGCCCTGTCTCGTTTCGGTCGTTCGGTACAAAGCCGACCCTGCGTACTTATCGGGTGTGTCAATAGAGAAGCATCGTGGACGGCGAAACACCTCATCTGAATGCATGAGATCCACTACCCTTTACATTGGACTCACAGCGAGGCCGTGCTGCTATGCAGATGCTCGTCGGGGAATCACGGGGACGTGGCCATGGTCACGGTCGATGAGTTTTCGCGCCTAGTATCCGACGTCTACGCCGCCGCGGTCACTCCACAACACTGGGAGGCGGCGATCGACGGCATTCGCCGCACTATGGGC
>JAOPWF010000136.1 GCA_025965815.1 Mycobacterium sp. | reverse complement strand
CTCCCTCAGCGAACACCGTATGCCTGGCGGGGAAGCTGACCGGGTGCAGTTGCGTGGTGACCGCCCAAACAGCGCTCGGCTCGACTCCCTGAAATATCCCGGCCTGAGCCAGGATTTGTGCGTCGCCGGATCTGACGGGAGTGGCGGCGCGCGGATAGTCACGAGGCTCTGACTGCGTCGGCTGGTCCAGCCAGGGGGCATCGGGACGGCTGCGCGCCATCCGATCGATGTCGATCAGTGCAGGTTCAGTCGGCATCTGGTTTCTCCGATCGGGGGCCAGGGTGCACTTCGTCGAGTTGTGGGGTGCGACGATGCACTCCTCACAATGGCGCTGCACGATGCCGCTGTCTTCACCGCTGACGGCCATCACCGGTTCCGGTTAGCTGCAAGCCGCGCCGGGACAGACAGCGGAATCAGCTGTCGGTGACTACCAGGCGTGCACCTGGTTCTGGGCCGGTTCCAAGCCCAGTTCGAGCAGCAACTCGGTGGCATCAGCGGCCTGCTCGCAAATCGTCGGCACCTCGGCACGTTCGGTAGCGGTGAAGTTCTCCAGGACGTACGCAGCCGGGTCTTTACGGCCCGGCGGACGGCCGATGCCAATCCGCACCCGCTGAAAGTCCTTGGTGCCCAAGGCCGAGGCGACCGAGCGTACCCCGTTGTGACCGCCCTCGCCGCCGCCCAGCTTCAGCCGGATGCGGCCGAAGTCGATGTCGAGTTCGTCGTGGATCACCACGATGTCGGCGGGCGGCACGGAGTAGAACTTGGCCAGCGACGCCACGTGGCGGCCGGACTCGTTCATGTAGGTGCGCGGCTTGGCCAGCACCACCGAGCGGCCGCCGAGCCGACCGGTAGTGATCTCCGCGCCGGATTTCTTGTGCACCTTGAACTTCGAGCCGATGCGCTCGGCGAGCAGGTCGACGACCACGAACCCGAGGTTGTGCCGGGTCTTGGCATAGTTCGGCCCGGGGTTGCCGAGGCCGACCACCAGCAGCGGCTGCGCCATCTCGTGATCGAACCACGCTGCTATTCGGAGTCGCCAGCCGGAATCTCGGCGCCCCCTTCGTCGGTCTCCTCGGCCGGTTCCGCGGCCTCGACGGCCTCGCCGGCGCCTTCCGACTCAAGCTGCTCGGCGGTCGGCGCGGTGACGACGTTGACGACCAGCAGTTCGGGGTCCGACACCAACGTGACGCCCGACGGCAGCTCGACCTGGCCGGCGGTGATCTGAGTGCCGGGTTCGGCGCCTTCCACCGACACGGTCAGCTGCTCGGGGATCGACATGGCGTCGGACTCGATCTCGATGGTGCTCGTTTCCTGGTTGACCAGGGTGTCCGGACCGGCGTCGCCCTCGACAAGGACGTTGACCTCGACGGTCACCTTTTCGCCGCGCCGCACCACGAGCAGGTCGGCGTGCTGGATGTTGCGGCGGATGGGATGGATCTCCAGCGCCTTGGTCAGCCCGAACTGCTCCTTGCCCTCGATGTCGAGGGTCAGCACCGCGTTGGTGCCCGCGTGGCGCAGTACGGCAGCGAACTCACGGGCCGGCAGCAGCAGGTGCTGCGGGGCCGCGCCGTGGCCGTAGAGGACGGCGGGAATCTTGCCCTCGCGCCGGGCGCGGCGCGACGCGCCCTTGCCGGTCTCGGTGCGCACCGCGGCGCTGATCTTGTTCGGGGTGTTGGCCGTCGCCATGGTGTTGCTCCTCTATGCCTGTCGTGGTCTCCGCACGGGCAAGGGTCGCAACTACTGAAGCGGGTTCCCGTCGATAACGGTGGTCTCACCACCCTCGCCGTGACGCCCGCCAAGGTTAGCGCACGGTGCGGTCAGAGCGAAAATTTGGTGTCCGTGAGCTGCTCGGACAGTTCCCAGAGTTCCTTGCCGGTGTCGACCCGCTTGGCGAGCAGGCTGCGGCCGACGGGTTGGGTACTGCCCAGCACGCCGAAGCGCGGACCGACGAACGTATCGCCCGGCAGGTCCTGGGAGGCGGCGAACAGCGTCCGCCGCGCACCGAAGTCCGCGTCGGTGGCCAGCTTGTTGCCGAGGCTCATCACCGCGTCGCCCAACTTGCGCCCGGTGTGTCCCTGCAGGTTGGTGGCGGAGTAGCCGGGGTGCGCGGCAAGCGCCTTGACCGGCGACCCGGCCTGGTCGAGCCGCCGCTGCAGCTCGCTGGTGAACAGCAGGTTCGCCAGCTTGGACTGCCCATAGGCGAGCCACGCCGAGTACGGCCTCGTCTTCCAGTTGAGGTCCTTGATGCTGATATAGCCCGCCCAATGCGCAAACGACGACACCGTGACCACGCGGTCGGTGACCTTGGGCAGTAGCAGGTTCGTGAGCGCGAAATGGCCGAGGTGATTGGTACCGATCTGACTTTCGAACCCGTCGGCGGTCTGAGCCAGCGGCACCGCCATGATGCCCGCATTGTTGATCAGCACGTCGACCTTGTCGACGCCGTCGGCGAACTCCCGGATCGACGCCAGGTCCTGCAGGTCGAGCTTTCGCACCTCGACGTCGCCGGTCATGCCGGCCGCGGCTTCTTTGCCCTTCTCGGTGTTGCGGACCGCGAGGATGACGTGGCCGCCGACGCGGGTCAGCTCGCGGGCCGTGACCAGACCCAGTCCGCTGTTGGCGCCGGTGACGATGGCCGTGCGTCCGGAGAATGAGGGCAGGTCGGCGGCGGTCCAGTCAGTCATGGGACACACATTAGCGCCGCTCGGTGGCGGTCACCCTGCCAGTCAGAAACTACTTCGCGGCGACGGTGAATCCGGAGATGATCGCCTCGATATCGGGGGCATCCGCAACGGCCTGATCGGCGACGCTGGTCACGGTGAACTGCACCAGATAGCGCTGTTTGGCCGGAGCCGCCTGGCCGGCGACAGCAGGCTTCTGGGCAGAGCCGGTCGCGATGACGATCCGGTTGTAGCTGTGCAGCCGCTGCCCGTTGAGGTCGTAGCTGCCTTCGATCATGGACGACGGAAAGCCACGAAAATTGTCGGTAGAGGCGTTGAGTCGCTTGAATTTCTGTGACAGCTCGGCGTCGGCGTATCCGTGCTTGATGGCCTCCGCGACGTCGAAGTCCCCGGATAGCTTGAACACCATCAGCATCGCCGTCGGGTAGGTGTTCTTCTTCGCGATGACCTCGGTACCCGGCGCGAAGTTCGGGTTGCTGTACTTCTCCCAGCCCGCAGGCCTCGGCATCGTCACTGTCAGGTCGGTCAGCCCCGCGGGCGGCACGGGTTCGCCGGTGACACCGGAGTCCTGCAGGTACTGGGAGATGGGCACCGGCGTCGCGGATGTGGACGTGGTGGTCGTCGTAGTGGTCGCGGACGTCGACCAGATGGACTGGTAGTCGGGTGCTTTGGCGCCGCACCCGGCAAGGAGTGCAGCGAGTGCCACGATCGTGAGCGCGACGCCGTGCCGAACCGTCACAGAATCTCGCGGATCGCTTCGATCGGCCTGGCCAGCCTGGTGCCTTTGGACGTGACGACGAACGGCCGCTCGATGAGGATCGGATGCTCGGCCATCGCGTCGAGCAGTTGGTCGTCGCCGGCGTCGGAGAGGTTCAGTTCGCCATAGAGCATCTCGCGTTTACGCACGGCGGCCCGCACGTCGATGCCGGCGTCGCGGATCATCTCGACGAGTTCCGGGCGGGACGGCGGCGTCTTCAGGTACTGGACGACCGTCGGTTCGATCCCGTTGTCGCGCAACAGCTGCAGCGCCTTGCGCGAGGTGGTGCAGCGCGGATTGTGGTAGATAACGGCGCCCTCGGTTTGCCCAGTCGCCATCAGGCGTCCCCGTCGAAAAGTCCCGTCACCGAGCCGTTCTCGAATACCGCACGGATGGTACTGGCCAGCAGTGGCGCGATGGACAACACCGTCAGCTGCGGGAAGTGCTTCTCCTCGCCTATCGGCAGCGTGTTGGTGACGATGACCTCGCGGGCGCCACTGGCAGCCAGCCGCTCCGGGGCGGGATCCGACAGCACGCCGTGCGTCGCGGCGATGATGACGTCTCCGGCACCGGCCTCGTGCAGGAGCTTCACCGCACCCGCGATCGTGCCGCCGGTGTCGATCATGTCGTCGATCAGCACACAGGTCCGGTCTGCGACATCACCGACGACACGGTTGGACACCACCTGGTTCGGTACCCGGGGGTCACGGGTCTTGTGAATAAAGGCCAGCGGCACACCACCCAGCGAGTCCGCCCACTTCTCGGCGATCCGCACCCGGCCGGAGTCAGGGGAGACCACGACCATGTTCTCGGTCGGGTAATGCTCGGTGATGTAGCCGCACAGCAGCGACTGGCCGCGCATGTGGTCAACAGGCCCGTCGAAGAAACCCTGGATCTGGTCGGTGTGCAGGTCGACGCTGACGATCCGGTCCGCGCCCGCGGTCTTGAACAGATCAGCGACCAGTCGCGCCGAGATCGGCTCGCGGCCGCGGTGCTTCTTGTCCTGCCGGGCGTAGGGATAGAACGGCAGGATGGCGGTGATCCGCTTGGCACTGCCCCGCTTGAGCGCGTCGATCATGATCAGCTGTTCCATCAGCCACTTGTTCAGCGGAGCCGGGTGCGACTGCAGGACGAACGCGTCGCAGCCGCGCACCGATTCTTCGAACCGGACGAAGATCTCGCCGTTGGCGAAGTCGCGCGCGGTCTGCGCGGTTACGTTTACGTTGAGTTCCTTGGCCACCTGATCGGCGAGTTCGGGGTGCGCCCGACCCGCGAAGAGCATGAGGTTCTTGCGGTTGTCGGTCCAGTCCGTGCCCACTGTTCGCTGCCTTGCCGGTCGGTGGTCGAATGTCGGCCTAATGGTACGTAGCAAGTCGCGCCGCGCGTTGCCGGGTTACCAGAACACCAACGGCAAGAGTACGGCTCACGAAGTCGGGTCGTCCCGCGAGTCCGACTCGTCGGCGTCCCGATCGGCCTGTTTGGCCTTCGCGGCGGCCTCGGCCGCGGCCGAGCCGGGGCGCTTACGCTCCACCCAGTCCTCGATGTTTCGCTGCGGCCCGGCCGACACCGCAAGAGCCCCGGGCGGCACGTCATCCCGCAGCACGGTGCCTGCGCCGGTGTACGCACCGTCACCCACGGTCACCGGTGCGACGAACATGGTGTCCGATCCGGTGCGCACGTGTGAGCCGACAGTGGTGCGCCGCTTGTTTTCGCCGTCGTAGTTGACGAACACACTGGACGCGCCGATATTGCTGTGCTCGCCGATGTCGGCGTCTCCGACGTAAGTCAGGTGCGGCACCTTGGTCCCGGTGCCCAGCGTCGCGTTCTTGGTCTCCACGAAGGCGCCCAGCTTTCCCTGCGCGCCCAGCGAGGTGCCGGGCCGTAGGTAGCTGAACGGTCCGACGGTGGCGCCGTCGCCGATCGTCGAAGACGTGCCGTGCGTGCGGACCACCGATGCGTCGTCGCCCACCGTGACGTCGGTCAACGTGGTGTCCGGCCCGACCACACAGCGCCCGCCCACGCTGGTGGCGCCGAGCAGCTGGGTGCCCGGATGGATGACGGTGTCCCGCCCGACGGTCACGTCGACGTCGATCCAGGTGGTGGCCGGGTCGACCACCGTGATGCCGGCGCGTTGGTGGGCGCGCACGATGCGCCGGTTGAGCTCCCTGCCGAGTTCGGCGAGCTGGACGCGGTCGTTGACGCCGGCGACCAGGGCGCTGTCCGCGAGGTGCTGGGCGCGCACGATATGGCCGTCCTGGCGGAGGATCGAGATGACATCGGTGAGGTAGAGCTCCTGTTGGGCGTTGTCGGAGCGCAGCCTGCTCAGTGCCGAGCGCAGCGGGGCGATGTCGAAGGCGTAGACACTGGCATTGATCTCGCAGATCGCCCGCTGTGACGAAGTGGCGTCGGCCTGCTCGACGATGCCGATGACCTCGCGGTCCTGGGTGCGCAGGATGCGGCCGTACCCCGTCGGATCCGGCACGGTGGTCGTCAGCACCGTGGCGGCGGCGGTCTCCGCGCCGTGGGTGGCGACCAGGTCGGCCAGCGTGTCGGCGTCGAGCAGCGGAACGTCACCCGATGTCACGACGACAACGCCGTCGAAGTCGGCCGGCAGCGCGGACAGCCCGCAGCCGGTCGCGTGGCCGGTGCCCAGCTGCTGGTCCTGTACCGCGACGTCGACGGTTCTGCCCAGATCGTCGGCAAGCTGAGTCACCGTGGGGGCGATCCGCTCGCGGTCCTGGCCCAGCACCACCACCAGGTATTGCGGGGCGACCTTGGCGACCGCGTGCAGCACGTGCGAGAGCATGCTGCGCCCGCCGAGGGTGTGCAGAACCTTCGGGGTGTCCGAGCGCATCCGTGTCCCGGCCCCGGCCGCCAGCACCAGGACCGCCGATTCGCCGTGCACCGTCATCGCGCCTCCCGGTGTGTGGGTGTCTGCACATTGTCGCCCGTGTCGCGATCGTGCGGTCCAGTTCGCGCACGGTGTCGCGTACTGCTCCGTGCTGAACAGCCGCTCGTTGCTCCGTCGCCAGGACTCGAACCTGAACTATCTGAACCAAAATCAGAGGTGCTGCCGATTACACCACGACGGACCGTGCGGGACCTGCGGGTGAGACTTTAGTCGAAGCCGATACTGTGGTAGCCGTGGCAGCACCCGAGAAGGAAGTGCGCGCACCCCGCGCCCGGATGACGGGTAGCGAGCGTCGTCAGCAGCTCATCGAGATCGCCAAGTCGCTGTTTGCTGCGCGGGGGTACGACGGAACGTCGATCGAGGAGATCGCGCAACGCGCGAACGTCTCCAAGCCCGTCGTCTATGAGCACTTCGGCGGCAAGGAAGGCTTGTACGCCGTCGTCGTCGACCGGGAGATGTCGGCGCTGCTGGACGGCATCACCTCGTCGCTGACCAACAACCGCTCCCGCGTGCGGGTCGAGCGGGTGGCGCTGGCCCTGCTCACCTATGTCGAGGAGCGCACCGACGGCTTCCGGATTTTGATCCGTGACTCGCCGGCCAGCATCAGCTCGGGCACCTACTCCAGCCTGCTCAACGACGCCGTCAGCCAGGTCGCCTCGATTCTGGCCGGGGACTTCTCCCGCCGCGGCCTGGATCCGGACCTGGCCCCGCTGTACGCGCAGGCACTGGTCGGTTCGGTGTCGATGACCGCTCAGTGGTGGCTGGATACCCGGGAGCCCAAGAAAGAAGTGGTGGCCGCGCACCTGGTCAACCTGATGTGGAACGGCCTGACCCACCTCGAGGCCGATCCGCGTCTGCAGGACGAGTAGCCGGCCCGGGACTCACCCGCAGTCCCGCGACAGCAGGTCGGTGATGGTTTCGCGGCGCACCAACTCGCGTGCCCGGCCGTCGCGCACCGCCACCACCGGCGGTCGGCCGACCATGTTGTAGCTCGACGCCATGCTGTGGTTATAGGCGCCGGTGCAGGCGACCGCCAGCAGGTCGCCGGGATGCAGGTCGGCCGGCAGCGGCACGTCGCGGACGATTTCGTCACCTGATTCGCAGTGCCGCCCCACCACCGTCACCGGGTTGGTCGGCCCGAGCGGGTGGCGGTTGGCCAGCGCGACCGTGTACTTCGCGTCGTACAGGGCGACCCGCGGGTTGTCGCTCATGCCGCCGTCCACGGCGACGAACGTCCGCCCGCCGGGCCGTGACTTCACCGCCACCACACGGTAGAGCGTGATGCCCGCCCGCGCGCAGATCGCACGCCCCGGTTCGACGACGATCGTGGGTCGCGGGAAGCGCTCTGCGGCGCACGCCGCGTCCAGGGCGTCGCCGATGACGGCGGCCAGGTCCTCCGGCCTCAGTTCGGGGTCGCCGGTGACATACGGCACAGCGTGCCCGCCGCCGATGTTCAGCTCGGTGAGGATCACGCCGTGGCTGGCGCGGATATCGGCCATCGCCGCGATCATCCGGCGGATCGCCTCGCCGTAGAGCGACGCATCGCTCACCTGCGATCCGATATGGCAGTGCAGTCCCACCAGGTCGAGCAGCGGGTGGTCCAGGATCCGCCGCACCGCCTCGGCGGCCTGCCCGCCATCCAGCGTGAAGCCGAACTTCTGGTCGGCGACCCCGGTGGTCACCGCGCGGTGTCCGTGGATGTCGATATCCGGGGTCACCCGCACCAGCACCCGCTGTGGCCGGCACACCAACCCGGCGAGGAAGGCGATCTCGATGTTCGAGTCGACGACGATCCGCCCGACCCCGACCGTCGTGGCATCACGCAGTTCCTCGGTCGATTTCGCATTGCCGTGCAGGATGATCCGGGCCGGGTCCATGCCGCCGGCCAGTGCGGTCGCCAGCTCACCAGCCGAGCACACGTCCAGTCCGAGTCCCGCTTCGGCCACCCAACGCGCGATCCCGGTGGTCAGCAGCGACTTGCCGGCATAGGCGACGTTGGCGCGCGCAAGGACCTCGCGGTAGCGCCGGGCCCGCTGCCGGAAGTCGGCTTCGTCGATGATGTAGGCGGGTGTGCCGAACTCGTACGCCATCTCGGTCAGCGGCACGTCGCCGACGCAGAGCAGGCCCTCCGCGTCGACGTGGGTTGTCGCCGGCCAGATGGCCGGGTCTATTCGCGGATGTGAGGCGTGATGTAGGGACGGCAGGAGGTCCAGAAGTGTCATAGATCCAGCGTGCGTACGGTGTCGCAGTACGGGACAAGTGTTGACGGTCTTTTGACGCCACGGGGCCGGTTTTTGACGAAGTCGCGCAACCTAGAATGGCGGCATCATGACCACACCGGGGCCTGCCCTGCCAGAAACCCCGATCGCGGGGCTCGTCGATCTGGCCTTGAGCGCCCCCACCTTCGCCGAACTCATTGAGCGGGTTGACGCCAACCCCGCCGAACTTGCCATGGTCGGCCCGGCCAGCGCCAAGGTGTTCGTCGCCAGCGCGCTGGCCCGGCGCGGCCCGCTGCTGGTCGTCACCGCCACCGGCCGCGAGGCCGATGACCTGACGGCCGAACTGCGCGGCGTTTTCGGCGATGCGGTGGCGCTGTTCCCGTCCTGGGAGACCCTGCCGCACGAGCGCCTGTCACCCGGGATCGACACGGTGGGCGCGCGGCTGATGCTGCTGCGCCGGCTGTCGCATCCCGACGACGACAGGCTGGGACCCCCACTGCGGGTCGTGGTTACGACGGTGCGCTCGCTGCTGCAGCCGATGGCGCCCGAGCTGGCCAACATCGAGCCGGTCACGCTGAGCGTCGGAACCGAGGTGGGCTTCGACGACATCATCGCCCGGCTGGTGGAACTGGCCTACACCCGTGTCGACATGGTCGGCAGGCGCGGCGAGTTCGCGGTGCGCGGCGGCATTCTCGACATCTTCCCGCCGACCGCCGAGCATCCGGTCCGGGTGGAGTTCTGGGGTGACGAGGTCACCGAGATGCGGATGTTCTCGGTGGCCGATCAGCGGTCCATTCCGGAGATCGCGATCAACGACGTGGTGGCCGTCCCCTGCCGCGAAATGCTGCTCACCGACGACGTCCGGGCCCGCGCCGCCGACCTCGCCCGAGATCACCCGAGGCCGGACAACAACGTCACCGGCACGGTGGGCGACATGCTGGCCAAGCTCACCGAGGGCATCCCGGTCGACGGCATGGAGGCGCTGCTGCCGGTGCTGCGCCCGACCGAGCTGGCGCTGCTCAGCGATCAGTTGCCGCCGGGCACCCCGCTACTGATCACCGACCCGGAGAAGATCCGGACGCGCGCTGCCGACCTGATCAAGACCGGCCGGGAGTTCCTGGAGGCGTCCTGGTCGGTGGCGGCGGTCGGTGGCGACGCACCCATCGACATCGAGCAGCTCGGTGGCTCTGGATTCCGCGAGCTCGCCGATGTCCGCGCCGCGGCCCGCGAATCCGGGCACCCCTGGTGGACGCTGTCCCAGCTCAGCGACGAATCGGCACTGGAACTCGACATCCGGGCGGCGCCGTCGGCGCGCGGACAGCAGTCCGGGGTCGAGGAGATCTTCGCGATGCTGCGTGCTCACGTCGCCACCGGCGGCACCGCCGCCGTCGTGGCGCCCGGCACCGGCACGGCCCACCGCGTGGTGGAACAGCTTGCCGAATCCGACACGCCCGCAACCATGTTGGAGTCGGGTGAAGCGCCCCGGCCGGGTGTTGTCGGCGTCTTGAAGGGTCCGCTGCACGACGGCGTGGTGCTGCCCGACGCGAACCTCGTCGTCATCACCGAGACCGACCTTACCGGCAACCGGGTCGCCGCGACCGAGGGCAAGCGGCTGGCCGCCAAGCGCCGCAACACCGTTGATCCGCTTGCGCTGACCGCAGGCGATCTGGTGGTCCACGACCAGCACGGCATCGGCCGATTCGTGGAGATGGTCGAACGCACCGTCGGCGGTGCGCGCCGGGAGTACCTGGTGCTGGAGTACGCGTCGAGCAAGCGCGGGGGCGGTGCCGACAAGCTGTTCGTGCCGATGGATTCACTTGACCAGTTGTCGCGCTACGTGGGCGGGCAGGCGCCGACGCTGAGCCGGCTCGGTGGAAGTGACTGGACCAACACCAAGACCAAGGCCCGGCGGGCGGTCCGGGAGATCGCGAGCGAGTTGGTGGCGCTCTACGCCAAACGGCAGGCCGCTCCGGGTTACGCGTTCGGGCCGGACACACCATGGCAGGCCGAGATGGAGGACGCATTCGGCTTCACCGAGACCGTCGACCAGCTCACCGCCATCACCGAGGTCAAGAGCGACATGCAGAAGCCGGTGCCGATGGACCGGGTTATCTGCGGCGACGTCGGCTACGGCAAGACCGAGATCGCAGTGCGGGCCGCGTTCAAGGCGGTGCAGGACGGCAAGCAGGTCGCCGTGCTGGTGCCAACGACTCTGCTGGCCGACCAGCACCTGCAGACGTTCACCGAGCGGATGGCCGGGTTCCCGGTCAC
>JAOPWF010000124.1 GCA_025965815.1 Mycobacterium sp. | reverse complement strand
GCGGCATCGGCAACCTGCGCGGGGCACTGCTCGGCGGGCTCATCCTCGGGATCATGGAGAACTACGGGCAGGCGGTGTTCGGCACCCAGTGGCGTGACGTGGTCGCGTTCGTCCTGCTCGTTCTGGTGCTGCTGATCCGTCCTACCGGGATACTCGGTGAAAGCCTCGGGAAGGCACGAGCATGAGCCACCAGCGAGGAGCCGGAGGCGGATCGCGCGTGAGCGCGATCCAGTCACTCGCGCGGCCGGGAGATGCGCTGCGACAGTGGTGGTCGCGCCTGAGTCGGGTGCAGAAGTGGGGCTTCGGCGTGGTGGGCTTCGCGGCGGTGGCGCTGCTGCCGCTCTACACCCCGCCGTTCCTGGACACTCCCGGCATCAGCTTTGGCGGCACGATGGCAGCGTTCGCGATGGTGGCGCTCCTTGCTATCGGCCTCAACGTCGTCGTTGGCCAGGCCGGGCTGCTCGACCTCGGTTACGTCGGGTTCTATGCCGTGGGCGCCTACACCGTTGCGCTGCTGACCAGCCCCGACAGCCCGTGGAACAAGCTGGGCCCGACTGGATTCTTCAGTACGCCATGGGCCTGGCTGTCGTGCGTGCCGATCGCGATGGCTGTTACCGCGCTGGCCGGTCTGATCCTCGGCACACCGACCCTGCGGCTGCGCGGCGATTACCTGGCCATCGTGACACTCGGTTTCGGCGAGATCATCCGGCTGCTCGCCGACAATCTGTCCGACATCACCAACGGCTCGCGTGGGCTCAACGAAATCGCCTATCCACGACTGCGAGAGAGCGAGAAACTCCCGGAAGGCGTCTTCTCCAGCGGGAACTCGTCGGGCGAGGCCAACTATGGCACCTGGTGGTTCTGGCTGGGTCTGATCCTGATCGCCGTGATCCTGCTGCTGGTCGGAAATTTGGAGCGCAGCCGGGTGGGCCGCGCCTGGGTCGCGATCCGCGAGGATGAGGACGCCGCGGAAGTGATGGGCGTCAACACTTTCCGGTTCAAGTTGTGGGCCTTCGTCATCGGCGCCGCAATCGGCGGCCTGTCCGGCGCGATGTACGCCGGCCAGGTGCAGTACGTGGCGCCGACGAACTTCAACATCATCAACTCGATGCTGTTTCTGTGCGCGGTGGTGCTCGGCGGACAGGGCAACAAGTTGGGTGTGATCTTCGGCGCGTTCATCATCGTCTACCTGCCCAACCGGCTGCTGGGCGTGCACTTCCTCGGCATCAACCTGGGCGACCTGAAGTACCTGTTCTTCGGCTTGGCCTTGGTCGTCATGATGATCTTCCGACCCGAGGGTCTGTTCCCCGTCCGCCAACAGCTGCTGGCCTACGGGTCTGCCGCGCGCGATCTGCTGCGCTCCGGCGTCGAGAAGAAGGCGGCCACATGAGTGTCGAGGATCTGGCCGGGATACACCGCGAGGTCCATGCCTCGGAGGGCGAAACACTTTTGGCCACAAAGGATTTGACGGTCCGATTCGGCGGTCTGGTCGCGCTGGATTCGGTGACGTTCGATATCCGCCGCGGCGAGATCCTGGGCATGATCGGCCCGAACGGCGCCGGCAAGACCACCTGCTTCAACGCGATCACCGGTGTCTACCGGCCCAGCTCCGGCTCGGTAACTTTCGACGGCGCTCGGTTGGGCCGGATCAAGCGTCACCAGATCACCCGGCGGGGCATCGCCCGCACGTTTCAGAACATCCGGCTGTTCGGTGAGATGACCGCGCTGGAGAACGTCATGGTCGGCACTGATGCCCGGCACAAGACCTCGGTGCCCGGCGCCATCGTTCGCACCCCGCGCCACCGTCGGGAGGAACACTCGGCCATCGTACGGGCGGCCGCGCTGCTGGAATTCGTCGGCATCGCCGCCCGCGGCGAGGAGAAGGCCAAGAATCTGCCCTACGGCGACCAGCGCCGCCTTGAGATCGCGCGTGCGCTGGCCACCGAGCCGAAACTGCTGTGCCTCGACGAGCCGGCGGCCGGGTTCAACCCCAACGAGAAGGCCGCCCTGATGGACCTGATCCGCAAGATTCGCGACGACGGCTACACGGTGCTGCTCATCGAGCACGACATGCGGGTGGAGATGGGCGTCACCGCCCGCATCGTCGTGTTGGAGTTCGGCCGCAAGATCGCCGACGGACTGCCCGCCGAGATCCGCGATGATCCGACAGTGATCGCCGCCTACCTGGGAGTGCCCGATGACGAACTCGAATGAGAACGCACCGGCCGCCGACGACCGCCCGGTGCTGCTCGAAGTCCGCGACATCGTCGTGCATTACGGCAGAATCGAAGCACTGCACGGTGTCTCGCTGGTGGTGCATCAGGGCGAACTGGTGACACTGCTCGGCGCCAACGGAGCCGGCAAAACCACCATCATGCGCGCGATTTCGGGACTGCGTCCGCTGACGTCGGGCTCGGTATGGTTCGAGGGCCGCGACATCTCGGGGGTCAAGGCGCACCGCCGGGTCACGGACGGACTGATCCAGGCGCCGGAGGGCCGCGGCGTATTTCCCGGCATGACCGTCGTGGAAAACCTGGAAATGGGCTGCTACGGAAGGAAGTTCGCCTCCAAGGGGGAGCATAAAGTACGGCTGGACTGGGTGCTGGA